>JALYUI010000586.1 GCA_030853845.1 Bacteroidota bacterium
AACGATGCGAGCGAGATGCTTCGGCTGCGCTCAGCATGACGCACTCTACTCCTTCTAAGCGGGCTCTTTGTGGTCGGTTTTGATGCCGATGCAGTGGTAGGAAAAGCCCAGCTCCTTCAGTTCCTTGGCATCGTAGATGTTGCGACCGTCGAAAACAGCTTTCTGCTTCATTAAGCGGCTCATGACGGTGAAGTTGGGCACCCGAAACTCGGGCCATTCCGTCACGATGAGAAGGGCGTCGGCATCAATCAACGCTTCAAACTCATCTTTGGCGTAAGTAATAGTATCGCCGAGCGTGTGCCGGGCCTCGGGCATGGCCACAGGGTCGTAGGCGGTCACGGTGCAGCCAGCGGCCAGCAACTTCTCGATGATGACCAGCGAAGGGGCCTCGCGCATATCATCGGTTTTCGGCTTGAAGGACAGGCCCCACAAGGCAATTTTCAGGCCCTTAAGCTGGCCGCCGAAGTGCTTGCTGACCTTGTTGAAGAGCACCGACTTCTGGTCCTCGTTCACGCTTTCCACTGCCTTGAGTACCTGCATCTGGTAGCCGTTTTCCTCGGCGGTTTTGATGAGGGCCTTCACATCCTTGGGGAAGCAGGAGCCACCGTAGCCAATACCGGGATAGATGAACTTCGTGCCAATACGAGCATCGGAGCCAATGCCGTGGCGCACCATGTTCACATCGGCTCCCATGATTTCGCACAGGTTGGCGATGTCATTCATGAAGCTGATTTTCGTGGCCAGCATGGAGTTGGCTGCGTACTTGGTCATCTCTGCCGACGGAATATCCATGAAGATAATCGGATGGCCGTTCAGCAAAAAAGGCTTGTAGAGCTTGGTCATGACTTCCTCGGCGCGCTCGGAGGAAATTCCCACTACGATGCGGTCGGGCTTCAGGAAGTCGTCGATGGCAGCGCCCTCCTTCAGAAACTCGGGGTTGGAGGCAACGTCGAACTCTATTTTGGCGGCCTCGCCGCCGCGCTTGGTCAGTGCCTGCTCAATTTCGGCGCGCACCTTGGCAGCCGTGCCCACGGGCACCGTGCTTTTCGTCACGATAACGCCGTAGCTGTTCATGCTCTCGCCAATGCCGCGGGCCACGGCCAGCACGTATTTCAGGTCGGCCGAGCCGTCTTCGCCGGGGGGCGTGCCCACCGCGATGAAGGCCACGTCGCAGTCTTTGATGGCTTCGGCCAGATTAGTGGAGAAGTGTAAACGGTCTTTTTCGACGTTGCGGGTGACCATTTCCTCCAGCCCCGGCTCGTAGATGGGTAGAATACCTTTGTGGAGGTTATCAATTTTTTTCTGGTCGATATCAATGCACGTTACGTCGATACCTACTTCGGCAAAACATGTCCCGGTTACGAGCCCGACGTAGCCGGTGCCTACTACTGCTATTTTCATATGAGAAGGGTTAACAAAAATCTATTTTAGTCCAACAAAGCTACAAGCGGCTGCCTTTGTGGCTGTTTCGGATGGCAGCCAACGCCTCGCCGGCCATGTACTGCTTCCACCAGGTCTGGAATACGATAAGGCCCCAGATGCGGGCGTGCACGTCGCCGGGGCTGCGCGAGAATAGCTGCGTTTTGAGGGCACGGATGGCCTGCACGTCGAAAATACCCTGCGCCTCAATAAAGTCGTCGCGCAGTAAATCGTTTTCGATGAGGGGGCGCAGTTCGCCGCGCATCCACTTTAGCAGGGGCACTTCGAAGCCGTGCTTGGGCCGGTCGTAGAGCTCCACGGGCAACTCATCACGAAAGGCATCCTGCACGATGCGCTTTTTCATCGTCGCATCAACCTTGCTGGTGACGGGGATGGAAAAGGCGAAGTCAACCACCTTATAATCGAGGAAGGGGGTGCGCACTTCCAGCGAGTTGGCCATGCTCATCAGGTCGACTTTGGTGAGCATGTCGTAAGGCAGCACCAGGGTCATGTCGGTCAGCAGCACCTCGTTGAGGTCGCCATCGGCGTGCAGGTGCTCCAGAATATCCTTGCGGCGCTTAGCGGCCAGCTTCTTGCCCACTTTAGCGCGGCTGGCCGGACTGAGCAGGCTGCGGGCATCGGCAGCCGAGGCAAACGAGGCCCAGTCCCAGTACCGGTCTTTCACGCCGGCCGTCATGCCGCGCGAGAAGCGCTGGAGCTGGCGGATGCGGTTGCCGAAAAAGCCGTTGCGCGATTTGGGCAGCACGTCCCACACGAAGCCCAGGGCCGTCACGGCCTCGGCCTTCACCCCGCCCTGGCGCACCTTGAACTCGCCCATGTGCTTGTTGTAGCCGCCGAACATCTCGTCGGCCCCGTCGCCGCTCAAGGCCACCGTCACCTTCTGGCGGGTGCGCTGGCTGAGGATATACACGGCCAGGGCCGAGGAGTCGGCAAAGGGCTCATCCAAATAGTCGAGCATCTGGTGGATGTGCTCGTAGAGGTCGTCGTTGGTGAGCGAGAAAACCGTATGGTTGGTTTTGTGGCGCTCGGCCACCAGGTTGGCGTACTTGGTTTCGTCAAAAAACGGCTCGTCTTTAAAACCGATGCTGAACGTATTCAGGTGCGGGGTGTGGCGGGCGGCCAGCGCGGTAATCACGCTGGAGTCGATGCCGCCGCTGAGGAAGGCCCCGAGCGGCACGTCGGCCACAAGGCGGCGCTGCACGGCCCCGTCCATTAGCTCGACCAGTTTTTTCTGCTGCTGCTCGTAGCTGAGCTTGTTTTTAGCGACTTTTTTGGGGTCGTAGGGAATCTTATACCAGGCCTTGCCCACCACTTTCCCATCCTTAATGTAGAGATAGTGGCCGGGCAGCAGCTTCTTCACGCCCTTGAAAATACTGACGGGGCCGGGAATATAGTTGAGCTGCAGATACTGGCTCAAGGCCACGAAATCGAGCTTTCGCGGCACCCCCAGGGCCATCATCGACTTCATTTCCGAAGCGAGGAACAGCTTGTCCTCGTCGCGATAGATGAGCAACGGCTTCACGCCGTAGCGGTCGCGGGCGATGAACAGGGAATTTTCTTCCTTGTCGAAAATCGCAAGGCCAAAAAAGCCGTTCAGCTTCTTGATGAAGCTGCGACCCTCGGTAATATAAAGCTGAAGAATAACCTCCGTATCGGTCTGCGAATGAAACGTGCAGCCGCGCTTGATGAGCTTCTCACGCAGCTCGCGGTAGTTGAAGATTTCACCGTTGAAAACAATGGTGTAGCGGCCCGAAGCATCGGTCATCGGCTGGTTGCCGTCGGCCGAAAGGTCGAGAATGGCCAGGCGACGGAAGCCCAGCCCGCACTGGTCGTACACGTAATGCCCCTCCGAATCGGGGCCACGGCGGATAATGGCGTCGGTCGACGCCTGCAGGTTGGCCAGCGACTGGCGACCCGTTTCAGTAAAGGCAAAAACTCCGGTTATTCCACACATAGTAGCGCGCAAAAGTACGACCCCGCAACCTAAAGCCCACCCCGGCGGTATTGTCTGAACCACAGATTCGGCGGATTTATCGGATTGGACGGATTTCGGGGCAAATTCTCCCCGGCTTCGCTAGCACGGCGGGTTCCTGTGGTCAACGTGGTTTCGCCTAATCAGTTTCTCCAAACACTTTCCTTATGAACATCGACCAAAAATTCAAGGCTGCGGCCGACCAGGTAAACAAACTCCCCGGCGACATGGCCGCCGCACACATGACCGAGCTATACGGCCTCTACAAGCAGGCCACCGAGGGCGACGTGAACATGAAAGACGATGAAGTCGATGCCACCGCCGCCGACAAAGCCAGCGGCCCGGCCGGCCTCTCGCAGGCCCAGTGGGACTCGTGGAACCAGTTCAAGGGTGTGCCGGAGGAAGAAGCCAAGCGCCGCTACGTGGCCAAAGCCGCCGAAATTACCGGCCAGGCTCCCACCGCCACCAGCGCCGGCGAAGTACCGACCGACTCCCTGACCGGCGCGCCCACCACCACCGACCACGGCGGGCTAAAGGGCAATATCGAAGCCGGGACGCCCTACGGCGGCGAGGATAAGCTGAAGGATATGCAGGCGTAGGAAGCGCGCTGCAACTGTCTATTGCCAGCGCTACTTTCTATTGAATAAGAGCCGACTTCTTTCCAGAAGCCGGCTCTTGCTTTTCCGGCAAACTTGTTGGCAAGGCCGCAGTTGTCGGTTCAGCATCGGGCAGTATCATTGTCCGGTGGTACCTGTTTGCTGCCTCGCCCGTATTCCGCTTCCCACTTCTCAGTTTATTTATGGACCGTCGTCTCTTTCTGAATCAGGGCACCCGCGTGGCCCTCACGGCCGCCCTGCTGCCCGCCGTGGCCTGCCAGCCCACCACCGACAAGCCAGCCGCTGAAGCAGGTACCGATGCAACCACCGCTGCCGCCCCCGCGACAACTGCCAACCGGGGCACCGCCCCCTTCGAGCTGCACGAGCTGACCGTGGCCGACCTGCAGGAGCGCATGGCCAAAGGCACCGACACCGCCCGCAGCCTGAGCGAGAAATACCTGGCCCGCATCAAGGCCCTGAACGAAGCCGGCCCCATGCTGCGCGCCGTCATTGAAATCAACCCCGATGCCCTGAGCATTGCCGATGGACTGGACCAAGAGCGCAAGGCCGGCAAGCTGCGCGGGCCGCTGCACGGCATTCCGGTGCTCATTAAGGACAATATTGATAGCGGCGACCAGATGATGACTACCGCCGGCGCGTCGGCCCTGACGGGCCACAAGGCGAAGCAGGACGCCTTCATTCTGAAGCAGCTGCGCGTGGCTGGGGCCGTACTGCTGGGCAAAACTAACCTGAGCGAGTGGGCTAACTTCCGCTCCTCGCACTCGGTGAGCGGCTGGAGCAGCCGGGGCCGTCAGAGCCGCAACCCCTACGCCCTCGACCGTAGCACTAGCGGCAGCAGCTCGGGCTCGGGCGCGGCGGTAGCGGCCAACCTCTGCGCCGTGGCCATCGGCACTGAGACGGACGGCTCGGTCGTGTCGCCCTCGTCGGTAAATGGGCTGGTGGGCCTCAAGCCCACGGTGGGCCTGCTCAGCCGCAGCGGCATCATCCCGATTTCGAGCACCCAGGACACGGCCGGCCCCATGGCCCGCACCGTGCGCGACGCGGCCCTGCTGCTGGCCGCTCTTCAAGGTCCCGACCCGGCCGACCCCGCCCGCCTGCCCATCCCAGCCAGCACACCCGCCGACTACATAACCTTCCTCAAGCCCGACGCGCTGAAAGGCCAGCGCCTGGGCGTTGAAAAAGCTCACCTCAACGGCCCGGCCAAAGTGGCTGCGCTGCTGCAAGAAGCCATCGCAGCCCTGAAAGCGCAGGGTGCGACCATCGTGGAAATCGAGTTGAACAAG
>JALYUI010000599.1 GCA_030853845.1 Bacteroidota bacterium
CGCCAGGAGCTAGCCATGGAAGCCCGCCTGCTTGGTCCCTATAACGGCCAGATAAATGCCCTCACCCCGCAGGACCTGCCGGCCGCCTACGCCCAGCTGGTGCGCGAAACCCGTACCCGCCGCACTACCTGGACCGACCGCGACTGGGACTATGCCCGCGCCGTGTACCAGCGCCTGAACGACCAGCTGAAGCAGGTACGGATGGACATGCCTGCCCGCGACGAAGTGCGCGTACGCGCCCGCCAGGCCGAGTTTGTAACGTTGCAGGCTAACCACGCCGCCAAGGGCATTCAGGCGGCCACCAAGGCTTCGCCGGCCACCCGATAGGGTATCCACCCGCTTCCCCAATCCGGCATGGCAGGTCCTGATTCCGTTGTGTTTCTCGAATCGTACTACGAGCCGATGGCAGCCAACCTGGCCCGCACCCGGCTGGAGGCGGCGGGCATTCCGTGCTTTCTGAGCAACGAAAACCTGGTGTCCATCATGCCGCTCTACAGCCCCATTACGGGCGGCGTGCGGCTGCATGTGCGCCGGAGCGATGCGGAAGCGGCCCTTGCTATTTTGCAAACGGAGGTTGTGCCGTCGGCCACCGGCCCCGATGTGGCCTCGTTCGCGGCCGATGCGCCCGACCCGGTGACGCCGCGCTGCCCCCGCTGCGGGTCGTCGGATGTGGCCTGGGGGGCAGCTACGCGCAACACCTACGGGTTCTGGGAGTCGGTGCTGTCGGTGGTGCTGCGGTATCCGGTGCGGGGTCGGCGCTACCATTGCTTTCACTGCGGCAATGAGTTTAAGTAGGGCTCAATGGGCTCAGTACCTAAGCCAGCGCAGGTGCCATACGAAAACAGCCCGGTCAGGCGTTTTGGTAGCATGAAGCATTCATACCCCACCCGCCTGATACTGTTGCTGCTGACGGCCGGCCCGGCCGGGGCGCAGGCCCCGCTGCCCACTGGCAATGGGGTGCTGGGCGAATACTACGATGGAGCGAACTTCGAACACCTGGTAGCCCGCCGCCGCGATGCCACGCTGGCCTTCGACTGGCACCATGCCCCGCCGGCTCCGGGCGTACCGGCCGAGTATTTTTCGGTGCGCTGGACGGGCTGGCTGGTGCCCCCGGCGAGCGGGCGCTACCTGCTCCACGCCACCGTTGACGATGGGGTGCGCATCTGGCTGAATGATAGGCTGGTGATGGATGAATGGCGGCCGCAGCCGGTGCGCACCTTTACCACCACCCTCGAGCTGACGGCCGGCGTGCCCTACAAGCTACGGGTCGACTACTACCAGGACATTCTCGACACCAGTATGCGCATTACCTGGGAGCGGCCCGACGTGCCGCTGAAGCCCCCGGCTACCTCGTGGCGCAACCTATGGGGTATGACGGCCGACGTGCCCAAGCCCGAGCATATTCCCATGCGCTTTCTGTTTGCCGATAGCCCGCCGCCCACGGTAGCGCGGCCAGCCACCCCATCTGCGCCCCGCCCGCCTGCCGGGTCGTCGGTTACTGCGCCCCATACGGCTCCAGCGGCCGCCGGGCCACGCGCGGTTGCCACGCGCGGGACGGCAGCCCGGCCCCGGCGGGCGGCTAGCCAGCCGATAAACCGGGTGGTGGAACAGGCAGCGCCCGATTTATCGGTTACCGCGGCCTCAATTGGGCCGGCGGAGCAACCGGCCAACTCGGGCAGTACCGCCCGGCTGGCCCGGCTGGCCGTGGGCGAATCGATGACGCTGCCCGACCTGTTTTTTGAGCAGGGCAAGGCCCGGCTGCTGCCCGCCACCCGCGCCGCCCTCGACAAAGTAGCGGCCGTGCTCAGTGCCCGGCCCGACCTGCACGTTGAAGTGCAGGGCCACACCGACAACGTGGGCAATGCCGAGCTGAACCGCCAGCTCTCGCAGCAGCGGGCCGAAACCGTGTGTTTGTACCTCAGCGCGCACGGCGTGGCCACGGCCCAGCTTCGGCCGGTGGGCTACGGCGGCAGCCAGCCCGTGGCCGACAACGCCGACTCCGCCCAGCGCCCCCGCAACCGCCGCGTAGTGCTGCGCCGCTTATAGAATACGGCGCACTCCAAAAGCGGGCGGCATTGGCCGGGGCTGGCTTTTTCACGTAAGTAATGGCCCACGCCTAACGCTCCTGCTGCTATGCCTACGAAAAAAACTGCCCCCGCCAAACCCGCCGCTTCTAAACCCGCCCCCGCCAAGCCCGCCGCGAAAGCTGCTGCTCCCAAAGCCGCCAAAGCTGCGGCCGCCAACAAGGCAACGACCGCCAAAGCGCCGCGCCGCCCCACGGCCCACGACATGAAGGCCGCCGCCCAAAAACTACCCTATCCGGCCAAGCAGGCCGACATGAAGCTGCAGCCGCAGTCGACGCTGAGCAGCTACCGCGCTGCCGGCAAGCTGCTGGGCAAGGTGGCCCTCATTACCGGGGCCGACTCGGGAATTGGGCGGGCCGTGGCCGTGGCCTTCGCCAAGGAAGGGGCCGACGTGGCCATCGTATTCAACGAAAACGTGGTGGATGCCGACAAGACCCGGCAGATGGTAGAAAGCGAAAAACGTAAGTGCCTGGTACTGCAAATGGATGTGCGCGACCCCGAGCAGTGCAAGCAGGCCGTGCGCCGCACCCGCGCCGAGCTGGGCGGGCTGAACATTCTGGTGAACAACGCGGCCTTCCAGATGAGCCAGGAGAAATTCGAGGATATTCCGGAAGAGCAGATTCGGCGCACCTTCGACACCAATATTATGGGCTACATCTGGATGGCGCAGGCCGCAATTCCGCACCTGAAGAAGGACGACTGCATCATCAATACGGGCAGCATCGTGGGCATCACGGGCATCCCGATTCTGGTGGATTACGCCTGCACCAAGGCCGGTATTCACGCCCTCACGAAGTCGCTGGCGCTGTACCTGGGCGAGCGCGGCATCCGGGTGAACTGCGTGGTGCCCGGGCCGGTCTGGACGCCCAACATCCCCGGCACTATGCCGCGCGAGGAAATCGCCAAATTCGGCCACGAGGTGGCCCTCAAGCGCCCCGGGCAGCCCGAAGAGCTGGCTCCGGCCTACGTACTGCTGGCCTCGCAGGACGGCTCGTTCATGACCGGCAGCCTCGTGCACGTAACGGGCGGCAAGCTCAGCAGCGACGACTAGCCGGCGGGTTTAAGGGAGGGAAGGATTAATTGAACGTCATGCTGAACTTGTCGAAGCATCTCTACCGCAACAGTAAATGATTACTGCTGCGGTAGAGATG
>JALYUI010000604.1 GCA_030853845.1 Bacteroidota bacterium
GCACCAGCGCCTTATCCAAAATCTGGCCGGCAAACAGATGATGGACGGCATTCGGGCGCAGCTGGCGGCATTCGAACAGCGTCAGGCCGCCCAGCGCAAAATGCTGCGCGAGCGCCTCAATCAGAGCATCGACCGGGCCGAGTGGCTATCGGCCGGGCTGGCGCTCACGGCGCTGGTACTGGGCCTGCTGTGGGGCGCGTATATCGTGCGCAGCTTCTCGCGCCGCCTGGCCAACATGCTGCTGCTGGCCCGGCGCATGGCCGATGGCGATTATTCGACCCAGATAACGGACTCTTCCCGCGACGAAGTCAGCAAGCTCACCGACGCCCTTAATACGATGGCCCGCACCGTGGGGGCCAACATTGCCCAGCTTGAAAACCGCAACAAGGAGCTCGACCAGTTTGCCTACGTGGTATCGCATGATTTGAAGGCTCCGCTGCGCGGCATTGAAAGTGCTTCGCGCTGGATTGAGGAAGACATGGGCCAAGAGCAGCTGCCGGCCCACATTCGAGAGTTTTTGAATCTGATGCGGCAGCGGGTGCACCGCATGGAAAAACTGATTACCGGTATACTCGACCTGGCCCGGGTGGGGCGGGTGGCCCGCACCGAAGAAACGGTTTTCGTGCGCACCCTGCTGCGGGAAATTATCGACTCGCTGAATCCGTCGGCTGGCTTCCGCATCGAGCTGCCGTTTTTCCTGCCCACCCTCACCACCGATGCCGTGCAGCTGCAACAGGTATTCACCAACCTGCTAAGCAACGCGCTTAAATACCATGACCACCCCGAAACCGGCTATATTGCCATTGGCTGCGACGATGCGGGCGATTTCTACGCCTTTTCGGTGGCCGACGATGGACCCGGCATCGACCCCGAATACCACGAGCGTATTTTCGTGATTTTCCAGACCCTGACCGAGCGTGATACCTTCGAAAGCACGGGCGTAGGGCTGGCCATTGTGAAAAAAATCATCGAGCGACAGGGGGGCAGCATTCGGGTTGAATCGGCTGAGGGCGAAGGCGCAAAATTCATTTTCACTTGGCCCAAACTGCCCCACAAATCAAAGAAGCCGGCCGCCGCCGTGGCCTTAACGGTACCCTAACTTCCCTTTCTGCGTAAACAGCTACGGCTGTAGCCAGCGGGCATATTCCCGCAATTGCCAATTTCCTAGCCTATGTCCACCGACCATCCCGCCCCCAGCATCCTGCTTGTGGAAGACGACCAGATGGACGTGATGAACGTGCAGCGCGAGCTGCGCCGCCAAAACATCGACGTACCGATTATTCATGCCCGCAACGGGCGCGACGCCCTGAAAATGCTACGCGGGGAAGGTGGAGAGCCTAAAATTACCCTGCCTAATCTGGTAATGCTCGACATCAACATGCCGCGCATGAACGGACTGGAGCTGCTCGAAGTGCTGCGCTCCGACCCGGAATTCGTGGGTCTGAACGTCTTCATCATGACCACTTCGGACCTGGAAACGGACCGGCTGAAAGCCCAGGAGCTGGCCGTGAGCGGTTACATTATTAAACCGCTGAATTTCGATAGTTTCGGAGAAGGAGGCACCAGTGTCGACGGCTTCAGCCTGTTTCTGGACCTGCTGAAGCTGAAGAACTAATCGTTTCAGGTTACGAAAAAGCCGCTTAGCTACGCCATATTAGCCTGGCGTTTCTGTCATTGCTAAGCAGCTGTTTTTTGGCTACGCGCTTTAGCTTATCCAAACCTGGCGTTGCGCTACGGCTGTTGTTTAACCCGGGTTAGCTAGTGATTCGTGGGATAGCCGCGCACTAAATTGGGCTCTGTTGGCTGAAATGCCGCATTCAGGGCCTGATTGGAGACAAGCTTAAAGCAGCCGAAAGCCTAGGCGGTGGTGCGGCGTGGGGCCGTGCGTGCGGATGGCAGCCCGATGGGCGGCCGTGGGATAGCCGGCATTCTGCTCCCAGCCGTAGGCCGGATACTGCGCGGCCAGCGCGGCCATGTGCTCGTCGCGGAATGTTTTAGCCAGCACCGAAGCAGCGGCAATGTGACGGTAAAGGGCATCGCCGCCGATAATGCAGGTGTGAGCAAAACCCCCTAAAGGGCGGAAGCGGTTGCCATCGACGGCCAGGTGTGTGGGTGTAACAGCCAGCGCCTGCACCGCCCGGTGCATGGCCAGGTAGCTGGCCTGCGCAATGTTGAGGCTGGCAATTTCTTCGACGGAGGCCTGGCCCACGGCCCAGGCCACTGCCGACTCGCATATTTGCGGGCGCAACAAGGCGCGACGCTTGGCACTCACCTGTTTGGAGTCGTTGAGAAAGGGCGGGATGAAATCGGGAGGCAGGATGACAGCGGCCGCGAATACCGGGCCGGCCAGGCAGCCGCGCCCAGCTTCGTCGAGGCCGGCCTCGTCGGGCTGCGTGGTGCAGGTGGCGAGCAGGGAAATATGGTGGGCCATAGCGGCAAAAGTAACCCCTATGTCCGGCGGGTGCCAACGAAGCGGGCCCCCC
>JALYUI010000624.1 GCA_030853845.1 Bacteroidota bacterium
GTTCGGCATGCTGCTGCGCCAGAGCGAGCAGCGCGGCACCGCCACCTGGGCCGCCACCGAACAGCTGGCCGACGGTGCCCGCGGTGCCGATACCGATGGCTACCGCGCCGAGCTCGTGCGCCTCGTGCGCCTGGCCGCCGGCCTGAGCGGCAGCGGGGCCGTGGGGCAGCGGTGATATCAGTTAACAGTGAGCAGTTATCAGTGAACAGTTATTAGTTCATGCCTGAATAATGACTGATAACTGCTCACTGTTAACTGTTAACTGTTAACTGAAAAGGCCCCGTCGTTGCAGCGACGGGGCCTTTTTTTAATATATCTCGGATACTGACGACTATATCGGCGGAATAAGAATACAGGAATAGAATGGCCGCTAACCGGCCGGATAATGCAGCATTAGAACGAGTAGCTGAGGCCGACTTTGGCCACGCGGTTGTAGGCCTGGAAGCGGTTGCCCGCGTCGAGCGAGCTGAAGCCGTAGTCGTACCCGGCGCTTAGGCCCAGGCCGTTGTCGAACTGGTAGCCCAGGCCACCCACGGCGGCAAAATCGACTTTACGCAGCTGGTTGGCCACGTCGAAGTCCTCCTTGTAGGCCGAGAAGCCGAGCACGCTGGCATCGACGCGGGCCTTGCCTGAAACGAGGAACGATGCCTGCGGGCCGGCGTAGAGGTAGAGGCCCGGCGTGAGGTATACTTTGGCCAGCACCGGCACATCGATATAAGCCAGACGGGCCGTGCCGGCCACGCGGGCATTCAGGAAATCAAGCTTTGGGAAAGGCAGCGTACCAGTGAGCACCGCCCCTTTTTCGGCGTAGGTAATGCCGGGCTCGATGGCGAAGCCGGGGCCAAGCGGGATAGTGGCAAACACGCCGGCGTAGAAGCCCGGCCGCACCTGCTTGGTAATCGCGCCGTTGGGCACGTAGCCGGCCAGGTTGGTGAAGCTCTGCACGGCATCGCCCTGCAGGTTGGCCACGTTCAGGCCGGCGCGGAAGCCAAAGCGCACGCCGCCGGCCGAAGTGGTGGAGGTGGAATAAGCGGGCTGCGTCGAACGGGCCGGGGCGCGGCGGGCTGGGGCACCCATCGGCCGGGGCGAGGGTGCGGCTTTGGGGTTACCGTAGGCATCGCGGGCACCCTGGGCCGAAACGGTGAGGGCCGAAAACAAGAGGCAAGCCGCGGCCAGGCCGCCCGGGAGGCGTGAAATTTTCATAACCGTAAGGTGATGGTTGGGGTGAAAGAAACCGGCCAGGGGACTACGCTAGCCCCGGTTTCCGGCCGATGCAAGGGTACATTACAAAACCGTGCCAAATCATCGGGCGGCTGGTACGCCCCTGACTGCTGGCCCGCAACTGCGACGCGTACCAGCAGCCAGGGGGGTAATCAGTTGGTGGTTCCGGTAAATATGCTGCTTGGTGGTTCCGGTAAATATGCTGCGTCTCTGCTTAATGCCCAGTCTGTGCTGCATGACGGTTTTTTACTTCTTCTACCGCCCGGGCGGCTCCTGGTTCAGCAGTTTCAGCAGCACGCCGTTGGTCCAGCCGAAGCCATCCTGCAAGGGGTATTCGCCGCCGCCGGCGGGGCGGGTGGGGTCCAGCACGTCGTACTTCTCCAGCAGCTTGCCGGTTCGGGCAAATACGCGGGTGTTGAGGCGCACCCAGCGGTGGGCCACGGTATCGGCCAGGGGGCGCTGGCCGTAGCGGCGCAGGCCCGCGATGGCCAGATATTCCAGCGGAGCCCAGCCGTTGGGGGCATCCCACTGCTGCCCGGTGCGGCTCAGGGTGGTCACGAGGCCGCCGGGCTTCAGGAAATCCTGCTGCAGCCCCGCCCCTACCCGCGCGGCCTGCGCCGGGGTGGCCAGCCCGTAAGCCAGCGGAAACACGCCCGCTAGGCTGCGCACCGCCGAGCGGCGCTGCTGCCGCCAGTTGTAGTCCTGAAACCAGCCAGCCTGAGCGTCCCAGCTCAGGGCCAGCAGGGTGGCTTTGCGCTGCGCGGCGTTGGCCAGGTAGGCTTTGGCCTGGGCGGGCTGGTTGGCGGCGCGGGCGGCGGCGGCCAGGGTCAGCTCCAGATTATAGAGCAGGCAATTGAGGTCGATGGGCAGCAGGTCGGTGGTCTGAATGGTTTCGAGGCCGCCGCCGGGCCGGAACCAGCGGCTGCTGAAATCCCAACCCGAGGCCGCGCCGGCCCGCACGTGGTGGTAGAACTGCGCGGCCGGCTGGGTGCTCTTTTGGGCGGCCGCCACGTCTTCGGCGTACGACTCCTCGCGGGGCTGGTCGCTCTCGTCCCAGTAGCGGTTCAGCACCGCGCCGGTGGGCAGGCGCACGGCCCGGTGGGCGGCGGTGCCGGGCTTCAGGGTTTCGGACCCCAGCATCCAGTAGCGGTATTCGGCTTCGAGGGCGGGACGGTAGCGGCGCAGCTCGGCGGGGCCGCCCCTTTGTGCCAGCAGCTGCACGATGGCGGCCAGAAACGGCGGCTGCGAGCGGGTGAGATAATAGGTGCGGTTGCCGTTGGGCACGAACCCGAAGCGCCCGATGAGGTAGGCGAAATTATCGGTGATGTCGTGCAGCAGCTGGGTTTTGCCGGCCTCGGCCAGCCCCAGCATCGTGAAGTACGAATCCCAGTAGTACACCTCCCGGAAGCGCCCGCCCGGCACCAGGTAGGGCCGGGGCAGCGGCACCAGCGAGCGGTAGGGGGCCAGCGAGTCGCGGGCCGACGTGGGCGGGGCCGCCGGCCGGGCCAGCACCGTCCAGAGCGTATCGAGGTGGTGGCGCAGGCCGGCCCGCACATCGCTCACGAAGGGCTGCGCGCCCTCGGCCGGCAGGACGAAATGGGCCAGCACAAAGGCTTTCAAATCGAAGCCGGATTGGTTGTTTTCGCGCCGCCAGGCGGCCAGAATGGTCACCGGCCGCTGCCGGGGCCGGGCATCGACGAAGGTTTTGTTGTCGGGGAAAATCCGGCCCAGCTGCACGGCCTCGAACAAGCCCGGAAACAGCTGCCGGGGCGAGCGCGGCGGCGGGGCCGGCGTGGGGTGGCGCACGGCGTGGGCGGTGGCAGCACGGGCCGGGGTAGCCGGGGTGGCTGCCAGCAAGGCCGCGCTCACACTCAGCAGCCCCGACAGGACGTAACGGACGATTTTCGACATAAAAGGCAGCTAAAAGGCAACTGCTGTTGCGCAGTGGGCACTCATTCCGGCCACCCCGAACCCGGGGCCGTCCCGCAAGCTAATCATGCCCGAATTTTATTGCTAATGCCGTTTTTTTTCAGTGGTAGCACTGATGCGCGGCTCTGTCAAAAACATTTTCTTTGGGCTACCCTCCGGCTGCGGCTGGCCGGGTGCTTCCCACTCTCCTCACCTGCTGCGAAAATGGACACCTGGAAAGGCATTATCGGCGCCAGCTTCACGCCGGCCACCTTCGACCAATACTGCCACCTGCTGCACTGGCTGGCGTGGCGGCCCAGCTTCATCGTGCTGCACAATACCAGCATCCCCACCCTGGCCGACCGCCCCAACGGCCTCAGCAAGGGCAATATCCTCGACCTGGAGCAGTATTACCGCCACGTGCAGCGCTGGTCCGCCGGCCCCCACCTGTTCATCGACGACCACCAGATTTGGGTGTTCACGCCCCTCACCGTGTCGGGGGTGCACTCGCCGAGCTGGAACAAGGTGGCCCTGGGCATCGAGATGCTGGGCGAGTACCAGACCGAGCCCTTCAACTCGGGCCGGGGTGCCCTGGTGCACGCCAACGCGGTAGCGGCCGTGGCCACCCTCTCGGCCGTGCTCGGCCTCGACCCCGCCACCCTAAAGCTGCACAAGGAAGACCCACGCACCACGCACAAAGGCTGTCCCGGCAAGCACGTCGTGAAAGCGGACTTCATCGACGAAGTGCAGGCCCTGCTGGCCGAGCGCCACGGCGGCGAGCACCTGGCGGCCCCGGTCGCTTAAGGCCGGCTCTGGACTGCTTTTTCGCCCCTCTGGACAGGTTTTATCCTACTCCAGACACCTTTTTACCCGCTCCAGACCGTCGGAGCCCAGGTCCGGACATCTTTTTTCCTGCTCTGGACAGTTTTCCATCGACTCCAGACATCTTTTTGCCCGCTCTGGACAGTTAAAATCTAACTCTGGACACTTAAAATCCTGCTCTGGACAGCCCGCCCGCCGCTCCGGACAGTCAAAACCCTGCTCTGGAACCCCTTGCGCCTCCGCTACCCCCACTGGAACGCGCTCCGGCCCCTTTTTGAGCTCGATTCTCCAAAAAACACCATTCTTCCACGCTCTTTTTTTCGCCTGTCCCTATGAATAAAGACCAGTTTGCCCGCCTCGCCCGCCACCGCAAAGTGAAGCAGGTGCTCGCCGACCATGCCCCGGCCGTGGCCGACGTGCCCGCCTTCGCCGGCCTAGCCGCCCGCTACCTCGCGCAGCTGGGGCTGCTCGACGGCGCAGCCCGCAAAAAGCCCGTGACCTCGGCCGGCGCTACCCTCACCAAAGGTATCGCCGGCACCGCCCTCATTGCCCGGCTGGTGAAGGTGGCCAACGCCCTCTACCTGCTCTACAAGGCCGCCCAGCCCACCCCCAACCTCGAAGAGGCCGCCAAGCTGCACCGCCGCCCCAGCGACTACACCGCCCTCAATGAGCTGGAGCTGGCCACCGAAGCCCACGACCTGGGCCAGCGCGCCACCGCCAACAAAGCCGCCCTGCTCAAAGACTACAACCTCACCGCCGACGACCTCAAAACCCTGGGCGACGACGCCCAATCCTTCGATACCCAGCTCAGCGCCCCCCAGCTGGCCATCGATGCCAACAAAATAAAAGGGGCCACTACCAAAACCACCCTTAGCGCCCTCAACGACTTCCTGCGCGACGACCTGCGCGCCGGTATGGAGCTGCTCAAAGACACTCACCGCGACGCGTATGACGCCCTGCGGGAGGCGAGCCAGGTGGATGACGCGGCGTACCGGAAGAAGAAGGCGAAGCGGGCGGAGAAGGGGGGCGACGCCGCAACGGGGACAGCCGGCAGCCCGCCCGCGTAGCACTTGGTGCCTCTCCGGCGACCGCCTCAAGTTTAACCCCGCTGATGCCCACTATAGTAACTTCCTCATCGCTACCACCGGCACCGAAACCCACGTGGCGCGGATGCTCACTCACAAGCCCAGCGAATCGCTCTTCCTAGCACCCGCTACCCTGACTAATGGGCAGTACCGTGAGGCTTCAAAAGAACCAAACTATGCGCTGGTACCAGTCACTTGGTCAATAGTGTAATCTCTTCGCCCCATGTTACACCTACATACTAAACGCCTTATGCATCAGTATTTCCTTTTCCTTGTAGGGATTATTATCTTACTAACCAGCGGCCAAGGCGCGCAGGCTCAATCACTCACTCTAGAGGCAGTTAAGAAACCTCTGGTTGGCAGAGTTTTCTTAACTCCCCTACAGCAGTATGAGTTCAAGCCAACGGGTACCGATGGGAAAACGGCCATTCCGATTGGCACTCGCCTTGTTCATCTACCGGTAGCCAGTCAAACATTCGACCAACAGCACTTCGATGCATCCGCACTGGCCGATAAAGCATTGCTGGATTTACGAACCAGTGCGCAACGCCTGCCTTCCGCTGACCCTGGGGGCGGCGCGTCTGATGATGACAAAAATAAGTATGCTGACAGGCAGGCCATTGAAAATGATGCTCAATGGAAAGACATTCTGCTTGCCAGTATCCCAAATGCCAACACAACTGATTTCAAAGACAGGATGGTCGGTTCTCTTCAAGAAAAATGGGCTAGCCTGAATGGCATCACGGTTACGGGAATCAACCCGCCCAGCGGCCCAGCGGGCAGTCGCATCACCATCACCGGCAGCAATCTACAGCGCATTGTTCAGGTGGCATTCACTGGCAAGTCAACTGATGAGACAACAGTAGCGGCGAGCAACTTTCAAAGTCTACCAACACCGACTACTCTTGAGTTTGCCGTTCCCAACGACGCTGTTACAGGACCGATTATGCTTACTGATGCTTCTACGGCCTTTGTCACCACACCGTCATTTCAGGTAAGTACTGCCCCGCCCACCATTACGAGCTTGCCGATTACCAGTGGGGCACCGGGCACTACTATTATCCTCAAAGGCACTGGACTGGCCGGCACATCAGCGGTAAAGTTCCCAGGCGCAACAGTTCCCGTCACCTTCACGTCAGGCGATATTAATTCTTTGACCGTAATAGTGCCGCCCCTGCCGGCCGCCGGGCCGATGAGCGACTACATTACACTTGATAAAACCAACGGTAGGGCTATCAGCGCACAGTCATTTACCTACTCCTCCTTAGAACCAAACTATGCTCCGGCCAATAGCCCCGGCGTGGGCGTGACACTTCGTATTCACGGCACTGACTTCACAGCAAATACCCGGGTAACATTCGACGGTACACCTTTGGATAATCCCGAAGCAATCACGCCCACCCTAAATGTAATTGTGCCCGCTGCCCTGCTGACAACCGTAGGACCTCACAAGGTTAAAATAACTGGTGGAGGTACAGTAGGCCCTGATGAGACAATGAAGTTTCAGGTCACTCAGCCAATTCCCTTTATCACTGATTTTAATCCCGACAATGCCAGCGCTGGCACCAAGATTTCTCTGCGAGGTTCGAACCTTGCAAATCTCAGGACGGTGACATTTAACGGGGCCACAGCCCCGATTACAGCTCCGGTTGAGAATGGTAGCAGCAGCCCTACGTCGGCTGTAGTCACGGTGCCGGTTGGTGCTATTACCGGCGATGTTGTGCCGGCAGGCGGCTCCGCTAGCGCCAAAGCGTTTACGGTTACCACTACCGTTGCCGAGGAGCAGATGAAGGCGGCGGTGAAAGAGCAAACCGATGCCATTAATCAGAAGCAGGACCGGATTCAGGAAACACTAGACGAACTCACCAAACAGGTAAAGGACAATGATAGTAAAGAATTGGCGGGCAAGTTTGAGGTTCTAAAAGTAAGTAGTATTACCGTTTATAAGACCGGAAATGATAAAAAAGCCCCCCATGCCATAGCGTATACTGTCAACGTTGATAAAATCAAGATGGATTGCCAGGATGGCCTGGTCTTCAACATTCAGGTATTGACCACGGATGAAAGCGGCACTACCAAGCGGCTGTTTACCAATGCCCGCACGACCATTCCAATCAGTGATTTTAACAGGCGCAATGACTTTCTACATTTTGGCCGTGAGTTAGAATATATCAAGTCGGGCGATATTCTGCGGTGGGTTGCCGAAACCAGCGCCCAACCCGACGACGCCAATTTTACGCTGACCAAGCAGGGCGAGGAGCAAGAGTTAACCCGCGACGGGGGCATCAACCAAGTGATTAACTTGCGCCTCTACACCGACCTGCTCGGCGTTTTTGGAGAAAAACCCAACGGCCTGGCCCAAACCGAAGCTAGTTTCCGTAGCGTCATCAACGAGAAAAACCTTCGTGATAATCCTTTTTACCTTCTTCGCGATTTCAAAATTGACCTGATGTTTGCTCGCTTGGACGAAAAGCGCCAGAACACCTACTATCGCCCTGCTGACATCTCAACACTTTCACGGACTTCTCTTTACCAGCGAGCTTTTCTTAATACGGAAGTGCATCTGAACCTGTTCAATGGCCGGCTAGCCGGGGCTAAACGCAGTTTTTACTTGGATTTGCCCATAGCTGCTGGTGTAAGCGTTACCAATCTGGCGGCCATCACTTCAAATGCTACTACCAGTAAAAACGATACCATCAGCCGTGCGATTAACCTACCCTACATCGCTCCCAGCATCCAGATTGGTGGGCGATTGGGCAGCAATGCGGGCTACCGCTTTGTAACCAAGCTCCTCTTTCAATACGGGCGCGACCTGACCGATATATATGGCCCGCGCAGCACCAATCGGGAGTTCCTTATTTTTGAGCCTGAAATCTATTGGAACCCGTTGGGGGCTCCAGCTAGCCGCTTTTTTGTCCGAGCCCGCTACAACGAATTATTTAGGGGTAACGAAAGCTTTTACCAAGTACAATTAGGCTATACCCTATCGATTTCGCAGGCCCTCAAAAACCGTTCGGCAGGCAAGGAACAGAGAAGTGATAATAAAAGATTGCCAGAATAAGCCATTTGACGGAAGAACAGGGCTGAAGCTATACATAAGCCCCTGCACTATAGCATATGGCCCGTTTTTGCTTAACGATTGATGGGTAATTCCAAAAAGTAAAAGGCATGAGAAAACCCCGGCCGCGCCCTGCGCAGCCGGGGCTTTCTCATGCCACCACCCCAAACACCGCCCCCGCAAACGCCCCATCCGCCGCAGTGCGCAACAGAGCCGCTTCCCGGCAAAGCTCGTGGGCGGCGGTGCGGTTCGTGATTCGTAAGTTAGTCTATCGCCCCGCCAGCGCCTCGCGCAGCGCCGTTTGCAGCAGCTGCCCCGCCAGCCAGCGGCTCTCGCCGATGCGCTGCTCTAGGGCCTCGCAGTGCCGCAAAAGCTGCTCCAGCTTCGCCACTAGGCGGTTCTACTCGACCAGGAGCGAGCGGCAGGTCTTTTCGAAGGCTTTTGGAATAGGGCTCGCCCAGGGATACGGCCCGCAGCGCGGGCAGAATGCTGCCGGGCAGCGCGCGGAAACTGTCGCGCTACGGGCCGCTCACGTTTCCGGCATTCATAACCTTGAATAAAGTGGCGGGGCATTGCCGCCGGTGAGGCGGGAAAGAAGCGGGGGCTCCACCTCTAGCTGTAGTCAATCTCCGTGTTATCGCCGATGTTGAGCGAGTGGTTCATGCCCCGGAACGAGGCGTCGGAGCCCACGATGCAATCGTGCATCACGGCCGAGCGCAGCTCCGAGTAGGTGCCGATGATGGAGTCGCTCAGGATGCAGTTCTGGATGATGGGTTTGTCGCCGATGGCCACGTTGGGGCCGATGATGGAGTGCGAAATCTGGCAGCCCCGCCCAATGCTGACCGGCGGAATAATAACGGCATCCGGGAACTCGGGGTAGGCCCGGCCCTCCAGAAACTCGGGGCGGTTGAGCAGACGGGCGTTGGCTTCGAGCAGGGTGTCCTTGCGGCCGCAGTCGAACCAGTTGTCCACCGGGCAGGTGGTCATCACCTCGCCTTCCTCGATGAGGTGCATGAGCGCGTCGGTGAGCTGCAGCTCGCCGTGGGTGCGCACGTCGGTATCGTGCAGCCATTCCAGGGCCAGGGCCAGCTTTTCGGGGGAGGCCAGCTTGTAAAGGCCCACCATGGCGAAGTTCGACTTCGGAATCTTGGGCTTTTCCACCACCTTGCTCACCCGGCCACCGGCCCCGGTTTCCACAATGCCGAAGCGGGAAGGGTCTTTTACCTCTTTCACGGCCAGCACCGAGCCGGGCGTAGCCATCAGGGCCGGCAGGTCCACGTCCACGATGGTATCGCCGAGCAGGATGAGTACGCCGTCCTCGTCGTGGCGAAACTCCTCGCGGGCCAGCCACAGCGCGTGGCCAATGCCCTCGCGGGGCTCCTGCACCACGAAGGTGGCTTGTAAGTCGGGGTAGGTGCGGCGCACGTAGCGCACGATTTTATCGCCCAGATAACCTACGATGAACACAAACTCGGTGAGTCCGGCGGCGGTGAGCCGGTCGATGAGGTGGCCCAGGATGGTATTGCCGGCCACCGGCACCAGGCTTTTGGGCTGGGTGTGGGTGTGGGGGCGCAGGCGCGAGCCAATACCGGCAACGGGAATTACAGCTTTCACGGGATTGATTTGCGGATAAGGTAATGGGCCGATTTGCTGATGGATACGCCCTGGCCGGGCCCCGGGCCGCCTCCCGGCTCCGGCACGAAGCAGGGCAAGCTACAACCGCAGGGCCGAACGTGCGTACTTTGGCGCACCGGGGCTCAACCGTCAGAAGGGGCTTCGGGTTTTACCTTCCCCTTCCCGGCCTTGCGGCCGGCCTTTTCCCTAATCAACCTAACCCCTTCAATTCTTCGAGCATGAAACGTTTTCTTCTCTATTTCGCGGGCATGGCCCTGTTGCTCACCCAGTCGTCGTGCGGCTACAACGGCATGGTGCAGCGCGACCAGGCCGTGAAAGCCCAGGCCGGCAACGTGCAGAGTGCCTATCAGCGCCGCAACGACCTCATCGGCAACTTGGTGAACACCGTGAAAGGAGCCGCCAAATTCGAGCAGGGCACCCTCACCAGCGTGATTGAGGCCCGCGCCAAAGCCACCAGCGTGCAGCTGAACGCCAACGACCTCACCCCCGAAAACATCAAGAAGTTCCAGGAAGCCCAGAGCCAGATGTCGGCCGGGCTGGGCCGCCTGCTGGCCGTGTCGGAGAATTATCCCGACCTGAAAGCCAACGCCAACTTCCAGGAGCTCCAGGCCCAGATTGAGGGCACCGAAAACCGCATCAACGTGGAGCGCAACAAGTTCAACGCTGTCACCAACGACTACAACACGTTCACCCGCTCCTTCCCCAACAACCTGTTTGCGGGCATGTTCGGCTTCCCCCCCAAGCCCTACTTCGAGGCCGACCCGGCCGCCAGCAAGGCCCCGACCGTTCAATTTTAGGGTAATTATGAATTATGAGTTATGAATTATGAGTTGAGGCGGCCTTGTTGCTGGCAAACCTCGCTCAACTCATAATTCATAACTCATAATTCATAATTCAAAAATGAAAAGCCCCCTTACTCCCGCCGAGGATGCGGCCCTGGTGGCGGCCATCGGCGAAGCCGAGCGGCAGACCTCGGGCGAAATCCGGGTGCACCTAGAGGACACCTGCCCCACGCCCGAGCCCCTCGACCGCGCCGCCCAGGTATTTGCCGAGCTGAACATGCACAAAACCGCTGCCCGCAACGGCGTGCTGTTTTACCTGGCCTGGCGTAGCCGGCAGTTTGCCGTGGTGGGCGATGCCGCTATCAATGCCGCCGTGCCCGACGAGTTCTGGGAAACCACTAAGGAGGAAGTGCTGCGGCATTTCCGCAACGAGAAGTACGTCATCGGCCTGGAGCGCGGCATCCTGATGGTGGGCGACCAGCTGAAGCGTTACTTCCCTTACGACGCCGCTACCGACCAGAACGAGCTCGATGATGCCATCTCCATCGGCGACGACCAACCAGCTTCCGACGCATGAAAAACTCCGTGGCTGATGTTACTTCACTGATGTGCCGGCCGGCGGCCCGGCGCGGCCCCTGGCCCCTGCTGCTGATGCTACTCGCGCTGCTGCTGGCCCTGCGCGCCCCCGCCCAGAACATCCCCGCGCAGCCGAATCCGCCGCGCCTCGTCAACGACCTGGCCGGGCTGCTCCAGCCGGCCGAAGCCGAGGCCCTGGAGCGCAAGCTGGTAGCTTATGACGACAGCGTATCGTCGCAGATTGCCGTCGTGACTGTGCCCACCCTTGACGGCGACGACATTGCTGACTACGCCCAGAAGCTCTACGAAAGCTGGCACATTGGCCGGAAGGGCAAAAATAACGGCATTCTCATTCTGGTGGCCCAGCAGGAGCACCGTGCCCGCATCCAGACCGGCTACGGCCTCGAAGGAGCCGTGCCCGACGCCATTGCCAAGCGTATCATCAGCAACACGTTGGTGCCGGCCTTCAAGCAAAACCAATACTACGCTGGCCTCGACCGCGCCACCGACCAGCTCATCGCCTTGGCCAAAGGCGAGTACCAAGCCGACCCCGCCGATGCCCGCCCGCAAGACCAAGGCAACGGCGGAGGCGGCGGAGGTATTCCCTTCTGGCTGATTATCGCGGTGCTCGTGCTCCTCTTCGTGATGATGCGCAGTAAGGGCGGCGGCGGCCGGGGTGGTCGCGGTGGCGGCTTCATTGCCCCCC
>JALYUI010000659.1 GCA_030853845.1 Bacteroidota bacterium
GTAATGTGCTGTGCAGCGCGCACATGCCGCGAAAAGCTGGGAGCAGCAGTTTCGTTGTGGGCCTCGACCACGGCGGCCGTCGGAGGCGCGGGGTGCCCGGGAAAGCGGCTATGGGCGCTCAGGCTACCCATTGTTAAGCCTGCTATGGCGCAGCAAGCAACAGTGCGAGAAAGAGACACTAACAAGTTCATGGGATTTAACATAGTGCCGCTGCCAAATCAGCCAGGCATGCCACAAATCTATATCAAAATCACCACATTGTTTTAACAAGAAAAAATTTACTCACTCGGCCGGCGGTGATACTTTCCGTCCGAACGGCTACTTTAGGCCGACGAATGAACAATATCGCTGTTTGCCGGTATGGTAAGCAGCCCTTCCCCGCCGTGCTTATGCTAACCTGTGCCATCATCGACGACGATGAAATTAACCGACTTACGCTGGAGCACTACGTCGAGCTTACCCCGAACCTGAAGCTGGTGGCTTCACTGGCCGATGGAATGGCCGGCCTGGCCTTTTTCCGCGAAGGCCACCGGGTCGACATGCTCTTTCTGGATATTGAGATGCCTCATCTCAATGGCCTCGACCTGCTGCGCGTGCTGCCCAATCCGCCCGCCGTTATTATAACCACGGCCCGGCAGGACTTTGCCGTCGATGCGTTCGAGTTGCGTGTGACCGACTATCTCGTGAAGCCGTTTGAGTTTGCCCGCTTCACGCAGGCTGTGCAGCGGGTGGAGGTGCGACCGGCCATGCCCGCCGCGGCTCCGGTCACGGAGCTCGCCAGCTCCGACCTGTTCGTGAAAGTGAACAGCCGCATGGTGCGCATCAACTTCGATGATGTGCTGTACGTGGAAGCCCTGTCGGATTACGTCAACATCGTTACGCCCAAGCATAAGTACATTGTGTACACCACGCTTAAAGCCCTGGAAAGCCGGCTGGCCACGCTGGCTAACTTTGTGCGTGTGCACCGTAGCTACCTGCTCAATACGCAGCACATCGAATCCATCGAAGACAACACGGCCAACCTGCACGGCGGCCACTTCGTGCCCATCGGCAAATCGTACCAGGAAGGATTCTACAAGAGCCTGCAACGCATTTAGCGCGATTCTCAATTTATGCATGGCCGGCAGGAAGTAGCGCGGACGTTGTAGTCCTTGCTACCGGGCACGAATTCGAGAACTGCGCTAACACTCCGATTCAGCAGGCAAAAGTTACCCTTCCCCAACCGGCACTTCGATTGGTTTGGGGGGATGGACTGCCATATAACCCGCCACCAGCCGCTGGTGCCGCCGCCCGAAGTAGATGCTCAGCAACGGGAACACAATGCCGGGGATGATGCGCAGCACCCACGGGTGCACAAATAAGGCCAGCACGATGCTAACGGCGAATACTACCGGCGTCATGAGCGGGCGCACGATATCGAGGTCGGGATGGTTGCGCTCGTGGGCGGCCACCAGTCCCGGACTGGCACGCCGCAGGTAGGTTTGAATGCGCCCCTGCAACAGGCCGGTGATGATAATATTGATGCTGTATACGACCCAGGGGGTGGCCAGCATGGCATATTCGCTCTGGTAGGCGGTAGTGAAAGGCATGAGCACAATGCTCAGCAAAAAGAAGATATTAAGCCAGATGAGCCGGTTGTCGAGGTGCCGCACGAAGCGGAAGATGCGGTGGTGAGCCGTCCAGTAGATGGCAATGATGAAGAAGCTGATGAAGAAGCCGATGAGCTTGGGCATGAGCCGCAACAAGCCATTCAGAGCTTCCTGCTCAGTGCGGTGCTCCAGCTCGGGCACTTTGAGCTCGATGACGAGCAGCGTGATGGCAATGGCGAACACAGCATCCGTGAACAGGATAAGGCGCTCGAGCTGAAAAGCCTCGCGGTTGTGCTGTGCTTTTTCGTTACCATCCATAGGGTGCGGGCCGGGCTATATGCAGGCGATGCAATATAAGCGCAGCGCGCAAAAAAAGAGCCCACCCCTACCGCAGGAGTGGACTCTCGGCACCACGTAGCTGGGTGAACTTATTTTGCAGCTTCCACAGCCGGGCGCATCTTGGTTACCATGTCGAGGTGCATTTGCAGCACGGGAAGGGTCTTAGCGGCAAAGGCTTTGATGTCGGGGTCGGAAGCCTTGATGGAAGCATCGGTGAACTCCTTCACATCTTCCTCGTGGTCTTTCTGCATCTGCTTCATGTATTCCTGGTCCATGGCCACGCCTTTTTTCTCGGTCACGTCCTTCAGCACCTTGGCGTGGTCGTCGCTGAGCGTGGCCGGTATCGTGATGTTCTTTTTAGCGGCCAGGTCTTTGAGCTCGGCATTGGCCTTGGAGTGGTCCGATACCATTTGCTCGGCAAACTTCTTGGCTTCGGGCGTTACGGCGCGGGCGGCCACGGCTTTGCCCAGCTCTACTTCGAGCATCCCGCCGCTGGCGGCTTTGGCCAGGAATTCGGAATCGTACTCCATTCCGGTCTTCTCGACTTTGCCCATGTCGGTATTGGCCGTGGCGCTGTCGGCTTTCATTTCGTTGGTATCCTGCGCCTGCTTTACCGAGTCGTTGGAGTTGCAACTGGCGGCGGCGACGAGTAGCGTAGCCGCACTAAGCAGCGTGATGATGGAGCGTTTCATAGAAAAAGACGTTGAGTTGGTGAAAGAGAAAGTGAGTTGGGCTGAAGTTGAATTAACAGACGTAAGATGAAACCTGGCAGATGAAAAAAGACTAAAGCAGTGAGGCGTTTACGGGAGCTTTTCAGCCACGTCGGCCACCTCTTTGGCTGCGTCGAGCTGCTCCTGTACCGGCGCGTGAAACTTGGCCGCGAAGCCCCGGATGTCACCGTCATAGGCATCTTCGCTCATGTTGCCGAAAGCATCTTCATCCTGCTTCTGGGTTTTTACGAGAAGGGCCATCAGGTGCTTGTCGAGGCCGGAGCCGGGCTGGGTGCTGGCTTCGTGGTAGGCCTGCTGCTCATCGCCGCCGAGGGCAGCAGGTATCGTAAGGCCCTTGGCGGCAGCCAGGGCGCGCAGGTTGCCCAGCAGCTCCAGGCGCTGGGGCACCAGGCGCGCGCCGTAGCTGCGCACGGTGGGGGCGGTGGCGCGGGCCTGGGCCAGCTTGCCCAGCTCTACTTCGAGCAGGGCGTTGCTGGTGCTCTTCACCAGAAACTCGGCGTCGGCCTGCTGCTTTTTGGTGATGTCGGCCGCGTCGATTTTCTGCTCGTTCTGGCTCATGGCCGACTCGACAGCATCGGTGCTGCCGCCGTTGCCCGAGCAGCTGCCCAGCAGTGGCAGGGCTACCACGAGCTGCCAGAACAAATGGCGCGGCAGCGGATTGGAGTTCAGAGAAATATGCATAGGAGAGCCGGACGCGCGGCACCTTTGGCCGTGTGTGCAGGCTATACGGCCGGTCGAAATTGGGGTTTGGCCGAAACCGGCGCAATATTTTTTTATCCGAGTTAAACCCGGCGGTATCTTCCGCCTCCAACCGGCCACAAACGCAGTAAATCAGTTCATTTTTTCCTCAACATTCAACTTATTTTTTCACTCTTCGTTATGCGTACCTCCAACCTCCGCACGCTGGCCCTGGCCTGTTTCGCCAGCGCCGCCCTGCTCACCAGCAGCTGCAACCGCAACAACGACGCGACGCCCGCCGACGACATCACCACGGCCGAAGACCGCAGCGAGGATAACTCGGAAACGGCCATGAGCTCGGACATCACCCAGATGGCCGGCCCCGTCGACCCCCAGGCGGCCAGCTCGCCTAACATCATCACAGAAGCCGACTTCCACGCCCGCTTCGGTGGCTGCGCCACCCGCACCTTCGACGCCGCCACTCACACGCTCACCATCGACTTCGGCACCACCAACTGCCTGTGCCCCGATGGCCGCTACCGCCGCGGTAAAATCATCGTGCGCTTCACCACCGATGTGAATAGCCGCCACGCCGGAGCCGTGGTTACCCGCGAAAACTATTTCGTAAACGACAACCAGCACACCGCTACCCGCACTTTCACCGACCTCGGGGCCGGCTCGTTCACGGTGGACGTTACCAATGCCAGCATCATCCGCGCCAACAACGGCGGCACCCACTCCTGGACCGCCAACTGGACCTTCACCCGCACGGCGGGCTACGGCACGCCCCAGGTATCGGACGACGTGTATAGCGTTACCGGCGCGTCGGCCGGCTCCAACCGCAACGGCGTGAGCTACACCACGACCGTGGTGACCCCGCTCGTGAAGCGCGCCGACTGCTTCAAATACTTCGTGCAGGGCACAGTGAGCATCACCAACGCCAACAACAAGACCATGACGCTGGACTACGGCAATGGCAGCTGCGACAACGTGGCCACCGTGACCGTGAATGGCCATACCCGCACCATTACACTGCGCTAATCTCCACCTAGCGTTGAACGAAAAGAGCCCGCCTGATTCAGGCGGGCTCTTTTCGTTTGGGGTAACGGCGGTGCGAGCTATTCGCCCTTAAATTCGGGCTTGCGCTTCTCGCTGAAGGCTTTTACGCGTTCGAAGTAGTCGGCCGACTCGCCGGCAATCTGCTGGCAGTGGGCTTCGTAATCGAGCATTTCGTCGAGGGTGGCCGCGCCGGCTTTGTTCAGCATCTGTTTGATGAGGCCGATGGATTTGGTGGGAGCCGCGGCGTAGCGCGCGGCCAGGGCGTAAGTGACGTCGTCGAGCTGCTCGGGGGCTACTACCTGGTTCACCAAGCCGAGGCGCAGGGCTTCTTCGGCGGGCACCTTGCTGCCCAGGCTGCACAGCTCGAAGGCCTTGAGCGTGCCCACCAGCCGCGGCAAAAACCACGACGAACCCGAGTCCGGCACCAGCCCGATGTTGATGAACACTTCAATCAGCGAGGCGTCGGTGCTGGCCACCAGCGCATCGCAGGCCAGCGCCAGCGAACAGCCCGCCCCTGCCGCCACGCCATTAATACGCCCGATAATGGGCTTGGGCAGCCCCCGCATGGCCCGGATGATGGGGTTGTAGCGCTTGTGGAGCGAGTCGTAGAACGAGCGTTTCTCCGCGCCCTGGGCGGCCTTCAAATCCTGGCCCGAGCAGAAGGCGCGGCCGGCCCCCGTGAGCACCACGGCCCGCACGCTGGCATCGCGGGCTACTTGCTTCAGGGCATCCTGCAATTCGTAGCTCAGCGGGTCGTTGAAGGCATTGAAAACCTCGGGGCGGTTTAGGGTGATGGTGGCCACGCCGTCGGGGCGCACGTCGTAGAGCAGGCTGGTGTATTCCAATGGGCGAATGAGTGAGTGGGTGAATGAGCGAATGCAAAGAACGACACCAGCGCCTTTCCACCCACCCATTCACTCATTCACCCATTGAAAAGAGCGCCTCGGCCACCAGCAAATCCTCGGGCGTGGTGATTTTCAGGTTGCGGTAGTCGCCGTCCACCAGTTGCACGCGGCACAGGTCGTCGACCACGGTAGCGTCGTCGGTGAAGCTGGCCAGCTCGGGCATGGCATAGGCGCGGCGCAGCAGGTCGATTTCGAAGGTCTGTGGCGTCTGCATCAGGCGCAAACGGCTGCGGTTCTGGGCCGCCGAGCCGTGGGGCGACACCAGCCGCACGGAGTCCTTCGGCAGCACAGCGGCGGCGGCGGCGGCATGGGTGGCGGCGGCGACGTAGGTGCGCTCCACCACCAGCGCGGGCACCAGCGGGCGCACGC
>JALYUI010000682.1 GCA_030853845.1 Bacteroidota bacterium
GCCCCCCCGCGAGCCCCGCCCCGGCCGCGATGACCGATACTACCGCCGCGCCGACGATGCCGACGATGAGTCCGAATCGGAAGACTAGCCCGGGCCTGCCGCCCGCCCTGCTGGCCGGGCTGGGCGCGCTGCTGCTGAGCGCCGGCTGGCTGCCCTGGCCCACGGCCTGGGCGGTGCCGCTGCTGTTCGGGGCCTGGGTACCCTACCTGCTTATGGAGCGGCAGCTCACCCTGGCCGGCGCGCGCAAGGGCCGGGTATTTGCCTACACCTACCTCATGCTGGTGCTCTGGAACGCCCTCACTACCTGGTGGGTGAGCTACGCCGAGCTGGCCGCCGGCATTGCCGCCGTGGTGCTGAATGCGCTGCTTTTGTGCCTGCCGCTTATGGCCTTCCGGCAGACCAAAAAGCGCCTGGGCAACCGCTGGGGCTACGCCCTGCTGCCGGTGTACTGGATTGCCTTCGAGCAGCTGCACCTGCACTGGGACCTCACCTGGCCCTGGCTGACGCTGGGCAACGGCTTCGCGGCCGCTACGGCCTGGGTGCAGTGGTACGAGTACACGGGCTTCCTGGGCGGGAGCGTGTGGGTGTGGGTGGTGAATTTGTTGTTTTTCCGGTTTTTAATTAAAAATGATGAATTAAAAATTAAAAATGATTTGCGCAAGATGAATGGCGAAAACCAGCTTGCGTCCGTATCACCGGCTTCATTTTTAATTTTTAATTCTCAATTTTTAATTCCCCTCCTGGCCATCGTCCTGCCCATTGTTTTATCATACCTCATCGGGGCCACTTACCAGGAAAAAGGCCCAACGGCCGAAGTCGTGGTGGTGCAGCCCAACTTCGACCCCTATGTGGAGAAGTTTGAGGGCGGCCCTAAATTCATTCCTTACGACGAGCAGCTCACCCGCTTCCTCAGCCTGAGCGAGCAGCACCTCACGCCCGAAACGCGGCTGGTGCTCTGGCCCGAAACGGCCCTGGAAGAAGCCGTGTGGGAGAATTCGATTGAAAGCAACCCCAAAATCCGCCGCATCCGGGCGTGGCTGGCGCAGCACCCGGGCGTGGCCCTGCTCACGGGTATCACCACGCTGGGCTCGTACCCGAGTAAGGAGGCGGCCAGCGAAACCGCCCGCTACCGCGACGATTTGGGCTACTAC
Organism: Bacteroidota bacterium; assembly: GCA_030853845.1. GTDB lineage: Bacteria > Bacteroidota > Bacteroidia > Cytophagales > Hymenobacteraceae > Hymenobacter. The sequence continues at coordinate 1,152 of JALYUI010000682.1, forward strand.
GACTTCTTCAACACCGGCGCGTATTTCGCCGATGCCGGCGCGCCGGTAGTGCTCTACCACAAGTCGCGGCTGGTGCCCGGCGTGGAGAAGATTCCGCCGGTGCTCACCGCCCTCATCGCCCACATCGACCTGGGTGGCACCGTGGGCAGTGTGGGCAGCCAGGCCGAGCGCACCGTGTATGCCGCGCCGGCCAACGCGCCGGCCCTGCGCCTGGCCCCGGTTATCTGCTACGAGTCCATCTACGGCGACTTTATCGGCGAATATGCCCGGAATGGGGCCACCCTGCTGGGCCTCGTCACCAACGACGCCTGGTGGCACGACTCGCCCGGCTACCGGCAGCTGCTGAGCTACGGCCAGCTGCGCTGCATCGAAACCCGCCGCGACCTGGCCCGCGCCGCCAACACCGGCTTCACCGGCTTCATCAACCAGAAGGGCGAAATCACCCAGCGCGAGCCGGCCTGGATTGCCACGGCCAGCCGCGCTACCGTGCACCTCAACGACGAGGTAACCTTCTACGCCCGCTTTGGCGAGCTGATTGGGCGCGGCGCGCAACTGCTGGCAGTGCTGGGGCTGCTGGCGGCCGTGGTGGTGGGCTGGCGGCGGAAAAATGCCGCTGTGGGGTAGAAACGCAATATTTGCGCCTTTACCTCTTTCAATTGACCTTCTCATGTCCATCGACCTCACCCAACTCTCGCACGACCTCGCGGCCCTGTGCCGCCGCACGGCCGCCTTCATCAGCCAGGAAGCCGCCACCTTCGACCGCGGCAAAGTGGAGCACAAGGGCTTGCACGACCTGGTGAGCTACGTGGACCAGGAAACCGAGCGCCGCCTGGTGGCCGGATTGCGCGAGCTGCTGCCCACGGCAGGGTTCATCACCGAGGAAGGCACGGCCGGGCCGGATTCGGCCAGCGGCGAATACACCTGGATAATCGACCCGCTCGACGGCACCACCAACTTTGTGCACGGGCTGCCGGTGTACGCCATCAGCGTGGGGCTGGTGCGCGGGTGCGAGCTGGTGGTGGGCGTGGTGCACGAGGTGAACCGCGACGAAAGCTTCCGGGCCGTGCTGGGCGGCGGCGCCTTCTGCAACGAGGTGCCCATGCGCGTGAGCCCGGTGAACGAGCTCAATCACTCGCTTCTGGCCACCGGCTTTCCCTACCACGATTTCGGGCGGCTGGATGATTTTCTACAGATTATGGGCGCGTTTTTCCGGCGCAGCCAGGGCGTGCGGCGGCTGGGCTCGGCGGCCGTCGATTTGGCCTACGTGGCGGCTGGCCGCTGCGAAGCCTTCTTCGAGTTTAACCTGAATTCCTACGACGTTGCCGCCGGCCTGCTGCTGGTAACCGAGGCCGGCGGCCACATCAGCCAGTTTCTGGAACCCGGCGACCCCCTGTTTGGGCGCGAGGTGCTGGCCAGCAACGGCCGCATTCATGCCGAGATGCAACAGGTTATCGGCGAGTTCTGGCAGTAGGCGTCCGCGCCAAACTATTCTTCCGCCACTATAGTTACTCAAGCATGCTTCTGCTGGTCATTACTTCCGTCGAAATGCAATACCTTCTCATCGGGCTGCTGTTTGTGGCAGCCGCATTTTACGTGGGCCGCATTTTTTACCGGGCGTTTTTCAGCCGAACGGCGGCCGGCTGCGCCAAGGGCTGTGGCGGGGCCTGCGGGCAAATCGACGTGGAGCAGCTGCAGCGCACCATTGAGGCACGGGAAGCGGCTCGCTAGTCCGGATATTCATTTATGGCGATAAGGATAACCCGTTCCCGCCCCGGCTGCGTATAGCCGGGGCGGGAACGGCCGGCTTCAGGGCCGCCGGCCCCGCGTATCTCCACTCTTCCCCCAACACCACTCCGCCATGCAGGACAAAGAAGAAGAACGCTCGCTCGTGAGCGTCGAAAAACGCCTCATTCAGGAAGGCTTCAACCAGGATTTCAATGTGGTCGATGGCCGCCTGCAGACCATCGGGCACGACTCGGAAAAAAGCTACGCGGCCGATGAAGTGACCATTGTCGATTTCTATCGCTTCGAAGGCGAGAGCAACCCCGACGACATGTCCATCCTCTACGCCATTGAAGCCAACGACGGCGTGAAAGGCACCATCTCGACTGCCTACGGCACCTACGCCGACGGCGACACCGACGACTTCCTGAAGCAGGTTGAAGACCTGGGCAAGAATCTGACAAAAAAGGTGAAATAGCCATTCAGGCTGTGCTATTTCGGGCAGGGTTCGGACTCGTTGCGGTGCGCAATGGGTCCGAACCCTGCTTTTTTCGGCTCAGATAGCGGGTTGCCTTCATGAGGCAGTCGATGAGCGGGGGGCCACCCGACTAATTCATCCTCGCACTGCCCCGAACTCGACCTGCTTCTGTTCTTACTCTCCTTCGCGTTCTGATTACAGCTTAGGCCGGCTCTCGCAGTACCTGCTTTGGTTGGCTTGGTGGCCCATTTGCTGCCGCCTAAGCTCCGGCGGTCCCCGAAGCGAGAGGAGCCCTGGCTACTGGTACGGCCTTGTCCTTACCCAAAACTACCTGGCTGCCTTCCGGCAGTGCTTGACCGGTCCGATCCGACCGCCTAGGCGGTCCGACCGGTTGAAAAATCACCAATTTCGCCCTCCCGACAACCGGTTGGACCGCCTAGGGCGGTCGGACCGGAGCAACGACCACAGATTTGGGTAAGGACAAGGCTACTGGTGCGGCCGGGGCTTATTTTGTGTCTGTCATGACGAAGTCGCGGAACTTTCTGCCGCTCCAGCTTCGCCCGACCCGGCCACCACCCGCGCTGCTGGAGTAGCCGCCCCGGCTGGCCCTCGAAGCGGCGGCCGTAGTTGCAGCTGCCGGGCTGGCGAGGGGCTTAGGCCGGCTTGGGCTATTCCGTTACGGGCTTGTTGAGCTCGTGGCGGGCCGAGCGCAGGCGGCGCATGGGCAGCAGCCAGCCCACCGAGAGCGTGGTTTCCTTACCCAGCTCATCGAAGGTATAAGAGGTGCGCTCGATGCTGAAGGTAGCGCAGCCGGCCTCGACCGATGCATAGGCTTGCAGGGCCACGGCGGCGCGGCCCTGGCGCGGGTCGGTGTAGCGGTTGAGCAGGAGGTGGTTGGGGTTGCCGGTGCCGAACTTGCGGTCGATGTTGGCGGCCTGCTCGGGGTGCAGAAAGGTCATGGGGCCGGCGTAGGCCCCGCCGGCTCCCAGGCCCAGAATCACCCGGAAGAAGCCGGTGCTGCCGCCCAGGTCGATATGGGAGTTGGGGTCGATGTCGGGCTTGGTGGCTTCGACGATGGTATTACCGCTCGCGTCCTTGATGGCACTGCCGCCGGGGTCGGCGAAGCTGCTGAGCACCAGCAGCGTTTTCAGCAGCGGGTACACGTCGATGCCGGCGCGGGCCATGAGTCGGCCGCCCAGGCGGGTACCGGCAAACTGGTCGTCGGTTTCATTCACCTTGCGCTGCTTGGGCACCGGGTCGGCGTCGGTGGCCAGCGTTTCGAACGAGGAGGCTACCCCACGCTGGCCCACATCGGCCCACACGTCGATGGCCCCTGCCCCGGCCCGGGCACTCCAGCCCAGCCCGCCGAGCTCGGTACGGCCGCGCCAGGTCTGGGTGCCCGACCAGGTGTAGCGCGGTACCAGCGCCGTGAACGGCCCCACGTCGGAGGTGGACAAGTCGACGGTGGTGTTTTGGTAGGTGGTGGTGCGGGTGGCCACCGAGCCCGACGACGACCACGTAGAGCGCGGCGCGTAGCCGCTCACGTGGGCCACGTCCACGAGGTGGGGCTGGAAAATATCGGAAAGCAAATCGAACTGTAGGTTGAGCGTGGGCTGCCACTGCCAGCCCTGCACGGGGGCGTTGGGGTAGTCGGCCGACGTGCCATAGTGGGTGCCCTGTAGGCGGGCTTCGATGGTGCAGTAGGGCAGCTGTAGGCTCAGGCCGGGGGCCACGTAGTAGCTGAAAACCGAGTTATTGGGCGGCTGCGTGTTGCCCAGCCCGCCGTAGTGCCCCAGAAACCGCGTTTTGGCCACGCCCCCGGCCAGAAACGGGTACACCAGCGCGCCCCGGATGCCCAACCGGCGGTGGCCCGCGCTCAAGATGCCCAGTGGCAGGTAGCCCCCCAGGTAGGTGTGGTTGATGCGCACGTCCTCGTAGCTCAGGCCCGCCAGCTCGGGATAGGCGGCGCGGGCGCGCAGCGTCCCGATTTCCAGGAAGTAGTAGCGGTAGTTGATGCCGCGCCAGTTGGAGCGCGCGGCCTGGAAGGCCGGATTAGTGGGCGTGAACGAAGCCAGGTTGAGGCCGCCCGAGGCCTTGGTCCAGCCCCGGGCCACGAGGCGTTTCTGGGCCAGCGCGGGCCGGGCGGTGGCGGCCAGCAGCCCGGCCAGCAGTAGCAGCAGGGTACCCCGGTGAAGAATAGTCGTCATATCAAGCAGGAAAAAGCAGTTGAGAAAGCAGGCCGACGGCCGCGACGGGCTCAGAAGTTGGTTCGGAAGCTGCCAAATAGCTGGGCCTGCATGCGGTGCCGCGTGCGGCCAAACAGGAGCAGCGTGGTATAGCTGCCGGGAGCAGCATCGGCCGGCACGGCCACCGGGGCCATATCGACCACCGAGGTGCCACTTTGCCGGGCGGCCAGCAGGGCGGCCTCGCCCACGGTACTCAGCAGTACGAGGCCGAACCGGCCGTCGGGACGGAGCTCGTAGCGGTAGAGGCGCAGCTCGGTGGGCGGGTCGATGGTGGAAGTGATGCGCGCCCGCACGGGCACCAGCTGGCCCGGGGCCGAGTAGGCCGGCAGGGGCACCGCAAAGCTGATGGCAGGCGCGGGCATCGGCACCACCCGCAGCCAGAAACCCTGCCCGCTCACCTGGGTGTATTTGTCGGTGAGCAGGGCTTCGACCCGGGCGCGACGCACACTGGCCAGCGGCTGGTAGTACCAGCCAAACTGGTGCTCGGCCGCCTGTAGGGAGCTGAAGGGACGTAACGGCCCGCCATCCTCCTTCGCCGTGACCGTAATGACAGGATTGGCGTAGACCTGGGTGAAATAGTTGCCCTGCACGTAAAACGTGGCCCCCTGGCCGGTAATCACCGTGTCCTGCTCGATGATGGCGGGGTTGGTAATGACCAGTTGCGGACCCTGCTGCTGGGGCACGGGCTCGTCGTCGGGACTGGCGCAGGCGCTGGCGAGCAGGGCGGCCAGTATGGCCGGCCGTCGCCATCCCAGCTTGAAATTATCAGGAGTCATAAGCGGGTGCCCGGCGCTGGTATTGGAAAGCCGCCGGGTCTTTACAAAGGTGCGCCGCTGGCTGGCCCGGCACAATCCGGGCTGCCCCGTAATTTGTACTCCG
>JALYUI010000693.1 GCA_030853845.1 Bacteroidota bacterium
GATTGGTTTCGCGACACCGTGATGGTCGTGGCCTGCGGACTGCACAATCTGCGCGTCTGTAGTCCACACCGGGCCTATCTCGCACACCAGCCCGCGAATCTTGACAAGTAATCCGCACAAGCTTTATCGTACTGGGAGCACCAATCCTTTTTCGGGCCGGCCGATGTGGCCATTATTGGCGCGGGGCTGGTGGGGCTCACGGCGGCTTTATACCTGAAGGAACTACGGCCCGGCTGGCGCGTGGTGGTGCTGGAGCGTGGCCCTTTGCCAAGCGGGGCATCGACCAAAAACGCTGGTTTCGCTTGTTTTGGGTCGATTTCGGAGTTGATTGAGCAGGAAAAACGGGGCGATTTGCAGGCCGTGGTGGCGGCCCGCTGGGCGGGGCTAGCCCGCCTGCGCGCGCTGCTCGGCGATGCCGCCCTCGACTACCAGCCGGTGGGCGGCTACGAGCTGTTCCGCCACGCCGAAGCCGGGCTGGCGGCTGGGTGCCGCGATAAAATCGACTACTTCAACGCGCTGCTGGCCCCGGTGGTGGGGCAGGCCCGCACCTTTGCCGATGCCAGCGCCGAGGCGGGGCGCTTCGGCTTCGGCGGGGTGGGCACACTGCTCAAAAACGAGCACGAGGGCTGCCTCGACACAGGCCGCATGATGCGTACCCTGCTAGCCCGCGCTTGGGCCGCCGACGTGCCCGTGCTCACCAATTGCGCCGTGGAGGCCATTGAAACCACCGCCGCCGGACAGCTATTGCGGCTGGCCAACGGCGTAACGGTGGAAGCCGGGCAGGTGCTGCTGGCCACCAACGCCTTCGCCACCGAGCTGCTGCCGGAGCTGGCTGTGACGCCCGGCCGCGGGCAGGTGCTGGTAACCGAGCCGCTGCCCGATGTGCAGCTGCCGGGCACCTTCCACTACGACCACGGCTACGCCTACTTCCGCCAGCTGCCCGACCACCGCATTCTGCTGGGCGGCGGCCGCAACCTCGATTTCGCGGCCGAAGCTACCACCGCGCCCGGCCTCACGCCAGCCGTGCAGCACTACCTCGAAACGCTGTTGCACGAAGTGATTGTACCCGGCCGGCAGCCTCGAATTGATTTTCGCTGGAGCGGGGTGATGGGCTTCGGGCCGGCGCTGGCCCCGATTATTGACTGGGCGCGGCCGGGGGTGCTGGCAGCCGTGCGCTGCAACGGCATGGGCGTGGCGCTGGGGGCCAGCACCGGCTGGCAGGCGGCGCAAAAACTGGCGGCCGGGTAGCGAAAGTTACCCCATCTTCGTACTGCCTCTACCCGGCCTTCACCTTCGGATTTTTTCTATGCCCGCTGCTACGCTCTTTCGCTACTTCTCCCCCCTCGTGTTTGTGCTGCTGGCAGCGGCCGGCCTGCTCAGCAGCTGCCAGAGCAGCCGGGCCAGCTTATTTCAGCCGATTGTGCTGCGGGCGGCGGCTCCGCATCCAGTGGCGACGGCGGCACCAACTCATTCGACTGCTGCTGAAGCGATTTCAGTAACTTCGGAAGGGCAGGGAATGGCAGCGCAGCCTGCCAACGAAAATGCGCAGGCGACCACTGCCCCTCATCCCGCGGCTGTTACCGAAGCAACGGCAGATGCACCTGCTTTGGCCCGGGCGGTCCGGCCAGTGGCCATAGCCTCGAACGTAACTTCAGTGGCTCAGAAGGCTGCCGCTGCGCAGGCCCGAGGGTCGCAGCCGCAGGCCGCCCAAGTAGGTGCCGCCGCCTGGTCTGCGGCTGCTTCGGCGGCAACTCCCACAACCGGGTTGAAGCGCCAGTTGGCGGCCCACCACTATGCGCGCCTCTTGCATCGGGCGCACGCCCCGGCCGAGTCCGGGCTGGGCCTCACGGTGCTGGGGCTGTTGGCGATGGTGGCGCTGGTGGTGGCCCTGATTGGGCTGGCCATTAGCGGCGGTGGGCTGGGCTGGATTATCGCGGCCGGCGTGGCGGCGCTGGTCATCTTGGTGGCGTACCTCGACCCGGGCGGGCACTAATCGGGCGGGCGGGCCGACCTTTGCGGCGAACGACCGGCTTATCAGTCGGTTAATTTTCTATTGATTTCAACAGTGCCGGTCGGACTCGGCCCGGCTTTTCTTTGCTTATGCTCCCCACCCACCGCCCCCGCCGCAACCGCAAATCCGCCGTGATTCGCGACATGGTGCAGGAAACCCGCCTCACCGCCCACGATTTTATCTACCCGCTCTTCATCACCGAAGGCCAGAACCAGACCGAGGAAATCAAGTCGATGCCCGGCATCTTCCGCTTCACGGCCGACCGGGTGATTGACGAAATCGGCCAGTGCGTGGAGCTGGGCGTGAAAGCCTTCGCGCCCTTCCCCAATATCAACGAAGGATTGAAGGACCGGCTGGCCCGCGAAAGCGCTAACATGGACGGCCTCTACCTGAAAGCGGTGGCCGACATCAAGCGCCAGTTTCCGGACGTGGTGCTGATGACCGACGTGGCGATGGACCCCTACAGCTCCGACGGGCACGACGGCGTGGTGGACCCCGAATCGGGCGAAATCCTCAACGATGCCACCCTCGAAATTCTCGGCCAGATGGCCCTGGCCCAGGCCCGCGCGGGGGCCGACATCATCGGCCCGAGCGACATGATGGACGGGCGCGTGGCCTGGATTCGGCGGGTGCTGGACGAGAATGCGTTTGGGCACGTCAGCATCATGAGCTACACGGCCAAGTATGCTTCGGCGTTCTACGGGCCGTTCCGCGAGGCGCTGGCTTCGGCTCCCAAAAAGGGCGATAAGAAAAGCTACCAGATGAACCCCGCTAACCGCCTCGAAGCCCTGCGCGAGCTGGCCCTCGACGAAGCCGAAGGCGCGGACATGGTGATGATAAAGCCCGCCCTGAGCTACCTCGACATCATCCGGGAAGTAAAAAACCACACCCACCTGCCCGTGACGGCCTACAACGTGAGCGGCGAGTACGCCATGATAAAAGCCGCCGCCCAGAACGGCTGGGTCGATGGCGAGCGCACCATGATGGAGGTGCTCACCAGCATCAAGCGCGCCGGGGCCGATGTTATTCTGACCTACTTTGCCAAGGAAGCGGCCGCCGTGCTGCGGCGCGGGTAGGCCGGGTTTTGTGCGTAATTTGAAGCCATGAAGACGTACACCCTGGACATTATCGCACCGGAAGACGAAGAAATGGTAACGCAGATTCTGGAGGCGCTGCACAAGCGGCGGGTAATTCGCTACGCCCCCGCGCCCATCCCGCCAGAGCCGCAGTTGACCGATACCGAAGCGGCCGCCGATGTGGTGCGGGCGCGGCAGCAACCCGGCATTTCGCTGGCCGAAGCCCGGGGCCGGTTCGGTGTATGAGCGAAACCGAACTTCCTATAATCGTTTCGCCGGTTTTTATGGACCGGCTTTTCGAGCTTGAACAATATGTGGGCCGTGATGCACAGGCCCGAGGCCGGGAGTTCACAGGCGCGGTGTTCGACTTTCTGCACGATACGCTCGGGCCTTTTCCGCTTTCCTTTCCCAGCTATTCATTGGCCCGCCACCCGGAATTGCGGTTGCGCAGAGCGGTGTTTCGCAAACGGTACAACATTATCTATGAAGTAACCCCGGAAGCCGTGCATTGCCTGACCATTTTTGTGGCAGCTCAGGACCCCACCACTATTTCGCTGTAAACGCGAGCGTCTGCTATGCTCACTACCCGCCGCGCCACCCCTGCCGACCTGCCCGCCATCCTCGCCCTGCTGCGCCGCGTGGTGCCGCTGATGCAGGCTGGCGGCAATTTCCAGTGGTCGGGCGACTACCCCAATGCGGAAGTTTTCACCACTGACATGGCCCGCCAGCAGCTCTGGGTGGCCGAGCTGGACGGGGCCGTGGCCGGCGTGGCTGCCCTCACCCAGGACCAGGATGCCGAATACGCCCAGGCCGACTGGGACGTGACCGAGCCGGCCCTCGTCACGCACCGCTTAGCCGTGGACCCAGCCGCCCAGGGCCGGGGCGTGGCGCTGGCGCTCATGGCCGAAGCCGAGCGGCAGGCTGGGGTGAAAGGCCTTCGGGTACTGCGCGTGGACACCAACTCGGAGAACACCGCCACGCAACGGCTCTTTCCGAAGCTGGGCTACCGGTTCGCGGGCGAAATCACGCTGGCGTTCCGGCCAGGGCTGCGCTTCTTCTGCTACGAGAAGCAGCTGGCGTAACTTCGGCGGTATGAGTCTGAAATCTGAGATTCTACGGGCATGACTGACTTGCTTCGCCTGAGCCTAGTGCTACTACTGCTCGGGCTGGGCATGTTCTACAGCGTGCGCCGGGGCAAGTTGACTGCGGCGGCCGCCGGCACCGGTGGGGTGCTGGGCCTGCTGATTTACCTGGGTAGCGGGCTGGCCGGGCTAGGGCTGCTGGCCCTGTTTTTCGCGCTGGGCACTGTAGCCTCCGGCTGGCGCGGGGCCGACAAGCGCCGCCTCGGGCTGGCCGAGGAAAACCAGGGCCGCCGCACCACCGGGCAGGTACTGGCCAACGCCGGCGTGGCCGCCGGGCTGGGCCTGCTGGCCTGGCGGCGGCCCGAGCTGGCCCCACTAGCGGGCCTGATGCTGGCCGGCAG
>JALYUI010000728.1 GCA_030853845.1 Bacteroidota bacterium
GTGGAGTCAAGGTCAATATAAATTCAATAAATTTTATATTGACCTTGACTCCACTGCCCGCTGCCTTTTTCCCGCCGCCTTTCTCCATTCGCTATGAAAAACTTCCTCAACATGCCCCGCAGGGCCGTACTGCCGCGCCTGTTCGGCTGCTTGCTGCTGTTGGTGCTGCTAGCGCTGCTGGCCCACTCAGCCCGCGCGCAGTTTCCCGGCACGGCTTCCCAAACGCAGTTTATGTGCAACGCGCCGGGCGTGCAGTTCGGCGTGCAGGCCTTTGCCGACGGGGCGGGCGGCGCATATTCCGTTTGGATTGACAAGCGTGGCGGCAACAACAGCGGCCCCGGCACTGCTCTCTACGCCCAGCACCTCGACGCCAATGGCACCACCCTGCTGCCGGCCAACGGCCTGCGCCTGCTCCAAACCCGGGGGCGCGACATTTTTGCCCTCCGCGCCGTGCCCTGGCAGAATGGGATGCTCGTGGCCTGGATTCAGGGCGGGTTTAGTATCGGGGGCGACTCCCTGCGCTGCCAGTACTTCAGTGCGGCCGGGGTGCCGCAATGGGCCGCGCCCACGGTGGTCGCCACCCGCGACGCCATGGTGATTGGCGTGGCCGGGACTGGCTTCGACATCATCCCCACCAGCACGGGCGCCACCCTTACATACAGCCAGGGCATTATTTATACCGGCGGCACCAACTTCTCCTACAACCGCATCAGCTACACTGGGCAGCGGCTGCTGGCCAACAACCAAATGAGCTTCGCCCTGCCAAATTCCAACTACTTCAACACCGTTGCCGATGGGTCCGACGGCTTTTATGTGGTGAGCGGCAGTGGCGGACTGGGCTCCCGGCTCTTTGCCCAGCATTACGACGCGAGCGGGGCCGCCTGGGCCAACGCCCTCGACCTGACTGCCACCGGGGCCAACGGCCGGGGCGGCCAGACGTGGCGGGCGGTGCGCGACCCGGCCGGCAACCTCTACGCCGTGTGGGGCTCAAATTCGGGCGACATCATTGCCGCGCAAGTCACGCCCGGCGGGGTGCTGGGTTGGTCGGCCCCTGGCTACCGCACGCTGTGCTCCAACCCCTCGTACCAGTCGGTGCCCGACGCGCTGTGGCACAACAACGCCCTGTGGGCGGTGTGGAGCGACGACCGTACGGGCCAGAACTCGCAAACCACTTACATCCAGAAGGCGGACGCAGCCGGCACGCTGGCCTGGCCGGCGGCGGGCGTGCTCGTCAACAGCCTACCCGCTTTCTCGCCCGAGCCCCGGCTAGCGCCGTCCGACAATGGGGCCGTGCTGGCCATTTACATCACCAACTACAGCGCCGGCACCGGCCTGCGGGTCCAGAGAATCCGCCCCGATGCCTCGCTGGCCTTTCCCGTGAATGGCGTGGCCCTGCATACCGTGGACCCCGACCGCGCCTTCGACCAAGACCTGGTGCCGGTGGCCCAGCCCAACGGCTCGGTGCAGGTGTTCTGGGCCTCGCTTGGCGGCACCTCCACCGACCGCAACATCTGCGCCAGCCGGATGCAGAACTCCGGCACCCTGCTCGGCCCCACCGAGCGGGCCGCCGCCGCCGTGGGCTTCGACGTTTTCCCTAGCCCCGCCGCCGGCGAGCTGTGGGTGAGCCTGCCCGCCGAACATGCGGCCGGGCCACTGGCACTGTTTGATGTCACCGGGCGGCTGGTGCGCCATTTTTCAGCTGCTGAAGCAGCGCAGGCACTGTCGTTGCGCGGGCTGCCGCCGGGCCTGTACATGCTGCGCGGGCAGGTGGCTGGGCAGGCGGTCAGCCGCCGCGTGGTGGTGGAATAGGGGTTCTCAAAGGCGTTTTTCTGATAATTGAACGATTTTTTTCTCACTTTTCACCTTTTTACGCATGTTGCTTTTTTCAAACTTAATGTGCTCTTCGAGCCGCTGACTGCTCGGGGCGGCTGTCTTTTTCGGGGAGGTCAACGTTCAGGCCCAAACCCTGCCTGGACCGCCGCCGGCCAGCTTGCCGACCGGCGGAATGAGCTGCGCTTTCGACCAGGTGCAGGAAGCTGCTTTTGCCCGGCAGCCCGGCTCGAAAGCGGCTTATCAGCAGTTTCTGGCCCAAGTTGCCCGCCGGGCCAGCCAGCAGCGCGGCCCTTCCAACGCGGCTCCCGACGTGACGGTGCCCGTGGTGATGCACATCGTGTTTGGCGCCGGTAACCAACCCACGGGCATCACCGATGCCTAGGTGGAAGACGCGCTGCGCGTCGTCAACCGGTATTTCAGCAAAACCAACCCCGACACGACTTCCGTTATTCCGGCCTTCGTGTCGCGCGTGGCCAACGTGGGCTTCCGGTTTCGGCTGGCCCAGCTCGACCCGGCCGGTAGCTGCACCACGGGCTACCCGTACGCTTTCGGTGAACGGGCAGGCCAGCAACGACGAGCTGCTGAAACGGGAAATCCGCTGGGACCCGAACCACTACCTCAACATCTGGGTGGTCGACGGCATTGGCATTTCTAATTTTTTCGGGGAGCTGGGTTATGCCTACTTGCCCTGCACCGGCGGTCTGCTCGATGGCATCGTGGTTCGCAAAGATGCCTTTGGCACCATCGGGGCCGCCAACGCCAACCCGCACGTCACCCACGAGCTGGGGCATTGTTTTGGCCTGAACCATACCTGGGGACCCACCAACACGCCCGGCCAGGCCAGTAGCTGCGGCATCGACGATGGCATCGCCGACACGCCCAACACCATCGGCACCTTCACCTGCAACCTGGCCTTCACGTTCTGCACCGACCCGGGTACCAGCCAGCCCATTCTGGCCAACGTGCAGAGCTTCATGGACTATAACACGTGTTTCAACATGTTCACCACGGGCCAGCGGGCCGTGATGCGCGCCGCGCTCACGCTGGGTTGCCGCAGCATGCTCACCATGGCAACCAACCTGCTGGTCACCGGCACCAACGACAGCTTCCAGCCGCCGGCCGGCGGCTGCCCACTGGTGAGTATCGGTACGAGCCCGCGCCAGCTGTGCGTCAACCAGAGCGGCGGAGCCCCATATTTCGTGGGCTTCGGCAACAGCGACGCGCTGAACGCGGCGGGCGCGCAGGTGCAGTGGGCTTTTCCGGGCGGGGTGCCGGCCAACAGCACATCGCGAATCGAGCGGGTGAGCTACAACACGCCGGGAATCTACCCCGTCACGCTCACCATCATGCCGGCGGGCGGGCCGGCCGTTGCCCGCACCGAGCCAAACTGGATGCAGGTGGGCGGCCCCGGCACGGGCCTGACCGGGTCGGTAAACGAGTTGTTCGAAACCCCCGGCTTTCTCAACAACTTCGGCCCCGCCAATTTGCGCAACTGGGTGGTCGGTACCCTACGCCGACCCACCATTTACCGCTGGCAGCGCGCCAGCGGCGGCACCCTGGTGGCGTTCTAAGCAATGGCAATTGGTTGAAAGAGCAAAACCAGCAGTTCCGGCAGCAAGCGCTGCCGGACCTGCTGGTTTCCAGCGGCCATACGGCTTAGCGGCTTAACCCCTTGCGTGAAAACTTCTTCGCCTTGCCATTGTCGGCCTTCGGCTTGCCCTTGCGCCGCCCACCCGTGAGCAACCAGGCCGCGCCGGCCGCCAGCAAGCTGCCGCCGATGAGGGCCATCTGCATGGGAAGCTTGTCTTTGGGGGCCGGCGGCAGGTGCTCTACGCCGCTGGCATCGGTGCGGGCGGGCTCAGCCACGTAGCGACCGTGTTCGGGAATGGGGTAGTTGTCGGCCAGGGCGCGCAGGCCGGTGGCGGCTTCGGGGCCGGTTATTACCGGGCCGTGGCCGCAGCCAATGGCCTTGGGGTTGAGGTCGGCCAGGGCTTGTACCGACTTGCGCGAGGCTTCCCAATCATAGTTGAAGGGCGTGCCAGCCCGGCTGATTTTCGGCTGGCCCAGCAAAATAGCCGGCACCGAGTCGTGGTCGCAGGTGGCGAAGGCATCGGCCCCCAGCAATACCCGGTCGGCTTCGCGGAAGAAGGCAATTTGGCCCGGCGCGTGGCCCGGCACGTGCAGCCAGCGCCAGGCCATGAGGTAGGGCGCGCCGGGCTCGTTGGTATCGAAGCCCTGCACCCGGTCTTCGAGGTTGGGCAGCTGGGTGGGAAAAAAGCGGCTCATAAAGGCCAGCGAGCCGCCCACGGTGGGGTCGCGGGGCGGGTACAGCGCCTGGCCGGTAAGGTAGGGCAGCTCCAGCGGGTGGGCGATAACGGGCACGTGCCAGTGGTCGGCCAGCTCGCGGGCCGACCCCAGGTGGTCAAGGTGGCCGTGGGTGAGCAGGATGGCCTCGGGCCGTGAGCCGGGGTAGAATAGCTCGTCGGCGGCGGCAATAATGGTTTTGGCGCTGCCGGGCAGGCCGGTATCAATCAGCACCCACTCGCCCGGGGTGCCGGTTTCGACGAAATAAACATTGACAAAGCGCTGAATGCGCAGCTGCGTGACGCCGGCGGCAACAGTATCCATAGGGCTGAAGAAGGTTAGTGTAGACTTGGCTTACGGAAAATAGTGGCTGGAGATACCCGGCTACTCTACTTTGCGGCCCGTCTGGTCCATTCCGCCCTGGTGCAGAATCAGCTTTTCGGTAGCTCCAGCGGCGTTTTTCACGAATTCCAGCTCCGCCGGCACGCCTTGCAGGGCAAAGCGGTTGGCGGCCGTAGCTACCAGGTCGAAGCGCTGCTGGCCGGTGGCCTGGGCGTAGAGGCGGCCCTTATCGGCGGTGATGGCAATGGCAAACGTGGGGTTCAGCGCGTACTTGCCCACGTAGCCGGCCAGCGTGGCGGCATCCACGGCCACTGGAGTTGTCGGGAGCGCCGGCGCAGTAGTCGGTTTCGGGGCTGCCTGCGGGCCTTTGGTGGGCTGCTGGTGCAGCACGCGCAGCAAGTCCAGGCTCAGCTCCTGCACGTGCTGGCCACCCTCATTATCGAGCACTACCACTAGCTGGTGGTCCTGCGGCACACGCAGCAGGTAGGTGCCAAAGCCGTTGACGTGGCCGCTGTGGGCCAGCACCCCCACCGAGTCGGCCCCGACGGCCATTTTCATATTCAGCCAGCCGTAGGCGTAGTGTTGGCGGTCGGCCCGAAACATGCGGGCTTTGCCGGCCTCGCTGAGCAGCTGCGCGGAATACAGGGCCTGGTCCCACTTGTAAAGGTCGCCCACGGTAGCGTAGAGCGCCCCGGCCGCATAGGGCACGCTCATATCAACGTAGGTGGTGTTGTAGAGGCCTTCGGGGGTGCGGTCGTAGCCGGCGGCGCGGTGGGGTAAAATGTTCTCGGCCAGGTCGAAGCCGCTGTCCTGCATGTGCAGTGGTTTCAGGATTTGCTCGCTCAGCACCTGCTCGTAGGGCTTGCCGGCTACTTTTTCGATGATGACGCCAAGCAGGAAGTAGCCCGAGTTGCTGTATTTCCAGGATGTGCCCGGCTCAAAATCGAGCGGCATGCCCGAAAACGTGGCGACGAAAGCCGCCGGCGTGGTGGGCAACAGGCTGGCCGAGGCGTAGCTGGGCTGAGAGGTATAGCTCGGGATTCCGGCCGTGTGCGTCAGCAGCTGATGCAGGGTGATTTTGTCGCCCGTCGCCTTGGGGTAGTCGGGCAGGTAGTCGCTGATGTGGGCATCGAGCCGCAGCTTGCCCTGCTCCACCAATTGCATCACGAGCATGGCCGTGAATTGCTTGGTGAGCGAGCCCAGCCGGAATTTGGTGTCGGGGGCATTGGGTTGGTTCCACTCGCGGTTGGCCAGGCCGTAGCCTTTGCTGAAGATGATTTTGCCGTGGTCGGCCACCAGCACGGTGCCGTTGAGCTGCCCGGCTTTGGCGTAGGCTGCGGCTACGGTTTCAAGCTGTTTGGGCGTGGGCTGGGCAGTGGCACTTTGGGTGAGTGGCAGCTGGGCGGCCACGGTGAGCAGGGTGCAGAAAAAGGCGTTTTTCATGGGTACTGGGAGGAAATGGTAAAAATGTAACTGATGAGAAGCAGAGGAGAAGCAGCCGGCAGCATCGGAGCCGCCAGCTGCCCGTATAGTGGCGCTTAGCCGGCCGGCGGGGGCGGCGGGCCGTCGTCGGGCACGTATTCGAGCAGGTCGCCGGGCTGGCAGTGCAGCACCTGGCAGATGGCTTCGAGGGTGGTGAAGCGAATGGCCTTGGCCTTGTCGCTCTTGAGGATGGAGAGGTTGGCCAGGGTAATATCGACCGCCGCCGCGAGGGCGCTGAGCGACATTTTCCGGCGGGCCAGCATCACGTCGAGACGCACGATAATGGGCATGGTAAGTCGGGTTTAGCGGGTGGGAAATAAACTCACACGGTCAGCTCGGCATCTTCGGCCAGCTCGACGCCGCGCTGGTAGCCGGCGGCCACAATCAGCAGCATCAGCCCAATCAGCCAGTTGGCTACCAGCGACGAGCCGAACGGCGACACCGGCTGCAGGCCCGCCAGCCCGGCCGGGGCCACGGCCGCCAGGTGCCGGGCCAGCCACCACGACGACGTCCAGTGGTACACGTCGCAGCCAATCAGCAGCAAGCCCAGCCCGCGCAGGCGGCGCACGTTGGCCGGCGTGAAAGGCACCCCCGGCCGGATGTCGCGCAGAATGCGGTAGACCAGTAGGCAAAACAGCGTGGTAGCCAGCACATAGGGAACCGATTGCGGGCGGGAGGTGATGAGGCGCATGGCCACCCGCATCACCGGGTTGGCTTCGCGGTAAATCAGCTGCCCCGAGCTGCCCCAGGGCTGGTACTGCGCGGGATGGCCGGCCGCCACGGCTTGCTCCGCGGCGTTGGGTGCGTGTTCCGGGTTTTGCAGCAGGGCAAAGCGAGGCGATAATTCGCGCACGTTTACGGTCACGACTGCTCCCGGCTGGGGATTATGGGCAACTATCTCGACGACGTAAGCCGTCAGGGCCACTGCGCCGCCGACAGTAATCAGCAGGAAAGCGTAGCGCATGAATTTAAGCAGGAAAGTGGTGGAGCGGTTCATCGTAGTAAAGTAGGAGAGGTGGTTAGTGAGACAGTGGGACAAAGGAAAACAAAATTTATTGATAAACAATAAATAATAGCTGTTTAAAGGAAAATTATTTTCGCTTATCGGTTTATTGAAATTGACTCAGCAGCACCCGGCAGAAAAAAAATCTACCCGCTGTAACGAATCGGCTTTGGCCGGGTAATCTTCTCGCGGCCGGCCCCCGGACAAACTCTGGCCCGCCCGTACTGCTCGTTCATCTTCTCCAACCAAATTTCCAAAACCCCATGAAAAACCTGCTTTCCACCCTGGCCCTGCTGGCCACCCTCGGTGCCCACGCCCAGGCCCCCGCCGCCCCCGCCTTCCGCACCACCTGCGACAACAAGGAGTGGACCTGGAGCGCCGGCCGCAACCACCAGCAGTTCTGCGAAACCCGCGACCTTACCCTGCCCGCCCCCAACGGCCAGCCCCTCACCGTGGACGGCGGCCCCAACGGCGGCATCACAGTGCGCGGCTGGGACGGCCCCGATGTGCGGGTGCGGGCCAGAGTGCAGGCCTGGGGCGACAACGAGGCCCAGTCGGCCGCCCGCGCCCACCGCATCAGCATAGCCACCAGCAACAACAAGCTGAGCGCCACCGACCCCGAAAAAGACCACGACTGGAGCGTGAGCTACGAAATTCTGGTGCCCCGCACCACGGCCCTGGCCCTGCACACCGTCAACGGCGGCATTAGCCTCGAAAACCTGCAGGCCGCCATCCGCTTCGATGCCGTGAACGGCGGCGTAACCCTCGTGAACCTGGGCGGCGACGTGCGCGGCGAAACCACCAACGGCGGCCTCACCATTCAGCTGCGGGGCCAGCAGTGGAAGGGACC
>JALYUI010000740.1 GCA_030853845.1 Bacteroidota bacterium
GCGAAGCATCTTTACCTCATTAGTAATCAAATGGAAACAACGAAGCAGTAAAGATGCTTCGCTGCGCTCTGCATGACGTGCTGGTTGCCTCAATTTAAATAAAAATGGCCTACGTTGCCGCCCATAACATCCTCTCGCCGCTGGGCGCTACTTCGGCCGAAACCTTCGCGGCGGTAGCAGCGGGCCACTCGGCGGTAGCGGCGCACCTGCCGGTGTTCGCGGGCGGCGAGCCGGTGTGGGCCTCGAAATTCCCGGCCGACTGGCAGCCGCCGGCCCACCTCGCGCTGGGTAGCTACCCCCGCTTCGAGCAGTTGCTGATAAGCTCCATTACCGAGGCCACCGCCGGACTTGATATCGACCTGACTTCGCCCCGCACCGCTTTCGTGCTGGCCACGACCAAGGGCAACATCGGCCTGCTTGATGAAGAGCCAGAGCTGACGGCAGCGCTGCAACAGCGCTTGCAGCTGTACGCCTCGGCCCAAGCGGTAGCCGCGTATTTTGGCAGCGCGGCGCAGCCAGTGGTGGTGTCCACGGCCTGCATTTCGGGACTGGCGGCGCTGCTGGTAGCGCAGCGGCTGCTGGCGGCCGGGCAATACGATACCGCCGTGGTGGCCGGGGCCGACACCGTGAGCCGATTTGTGCTGTCTGGGTTCGAGGCATTTCAGGCGCTGAGCGCGGCGCAATGCCGGCCGTTTTCGGACGACCGCGACGGCATCAACCTGGGCGAGGCCGCCGCCACTATTGTGCTAACGGCCGCACCAGCCGCGTTGCCGGGCGGGGCCGTCCGGCTGGCGGGCGGAGCCATTACCAACGATGCCAACCACATTTCGGGGCCCTCGCGCACCGGCCAGGAGCTGGCCGCCGCCATTGCCGACGCGCTGGCCAGCGCCGGCCTCACGGCCACGCAGGTCGACTTCATTGCCGGCCACGGCACGGCCACGCCCTTCAACGACGCGATGGAGGCCAAAGCCTTCGCGCTGGCCGGCGTGGCCGACCGACCGGTTTGCAGCATCAAGGGGGCGCTGGGGCACACGCTGGGCGCGGCCGGACTGGTGGAGTCGGTGCTGAGCGTGCTTGCGCTCATGCAAGGGCAATTGCTACCCACAGCCGGCTACTCGCAACCCATGCAGCCCGAGCCGCTGAATGTGCGGACCGTTTCGGCCCCCGCTGAGCTGCGGGTGGGGCTGAAAACTGCCAGCGGCTTCGGCGGTTGCAACGGGGCGCTGCTGCTGGTGCGGGAGTAGCGTGGGTTTCGGTTGTTTCTTCGCGGCCGGTTTGTCGGACGGGGAGTTCTTATCCGTTTAATAGAACGTCATGCAGAACGCAGCGAAGCATCTTTACCGCTTCGTTGCTGCCGTTTAATTACTACTTCAAGCAAGATGCTGCGCTCAGCATGACGTTCATTATGAACCCCTTATCTATTTTTCTTCCCCTTCTCCCCTACTGATGCTCCTGCCACCAAAGCTCCTGCGTACCTGCTCGATTGCCAATGGCGAAGTGCGCGTGGACGGAAAGGTGGTAGCAACCACACCGGGGCCGTTTGACGGTTTTGCCGAGGCGGCCTACCGGGCGCGGGGCATTGATTATCCGAAGTTTCACAAGATGGATAACCTGTCGAAACTGGGGTTTCTGGCGGCGGAGTTTCTGCTGGCAGGCACCGATTTGCTAGCCGACACGGCGGCGGGGCGGCGGGGTATCGTGCTGGGTAACGCCACGTCGAGCCTCGACACCGACTTGCGCTACCAGGCGCAGGTGATGCAGCAGCGGCCCAGCCCGGCGCTGTTCGTGTACACGCTGCCCAACATTGTGCTGGGCGAAATCTGCATTCGCCACGGAATTAAGGGTGAAAGCCTGCTGCTGGTGACGGCGAACTACGAAGCGGCCGCGCAGGTTTCCTACCTCGCCGGTCGGCTGGGTGAAAAAACCCTCACTATTGCCCTCGGCGGCTGGCTGGATTACGCCGGTAGCGGTTACCGGGCGTTTCTTTACGTGGTCGGAGCCAGCTCCGACTCCACGCTGCCCGCCTTTTCGGCGGAAAACGTGCAGATGCATTTTATCTCTTAAGCCCGCAATGGACGCGTTAAAACAACAGCTCAAGGAGCTGCTCGTCGAGCACCTCAACCTAAAAGACATTAAGCCCGAAGACATTGGCGACGACCAGCTCATTTTCGGCGAGGGCCTGGGCCTGGATTCGATTGATGCGCTGGAATTGATTGTGATGCTCCAGCAGCACTTCGGCATCCGCCTCACCAAGGCTGATAATGGCCCGCAGGTGCTGGCGACGGTGAATTCGATGGCGAACTACATCACCACGCATCGGAAAGTAGCCTGAGCTACTAGAGTATCCTGAATATATAGAACGTCATGCAGAGCGTAGCGAAGCATCTCGCGTGCAGCAGTAAATCAATCGTTCAACGTTTTTTGTTACTGCTTCACGCGAGATGTTTCGCTA
>JALYUI010000645.1 GCA_030853845.1 Bacteroidota bacterium
TAGACTTGTTCCCGAATAAGAAATGGCAGAATTTTTTTGCTGCTTTTGGCAATCGGATAGTTTTTTTGCCTGACTAAGCTGGTATCCGTTGGTTCTTTGAGTAGCCAAATATTCTGGCTTCAAATACCGCCTGGGAAACCACTGATTTCTTATTGAGGAACAAGTCTAATGATTACTGCTGCGGTAGAGATGCTTCGACAAGCTCAGCATGACGTTCTGAGAATTGCCGTTCAATGAGCAACACAACGCGGCCACTGCCTAGCCCACAGTGTGGTACACGGCCTGCACGTCTTCATCATCTTCGAACTTCTCGATGATGGTCATAATCTCCTCCAGCTGCTCGTCGGTGAGCGAAACGGTGGTGTTGGGCACGCGCTGGAGGTTCACGCCCACCACGTTCAGGCTTTTGGCTTCGAGGCCTTTCTGCATCTGGCCGAAGTCGGTGAAGGCGGTTTCGACCACGATGAAGTGGTGCTCGGCGCCGTGCTCGTCTTCTTCGGTGGTTTCGTACACGTCTTCGGCCCCGAAGTCAATCAGCTCCAGCTCCAGCTCGTCGCGGTCGAGGCCCTCGGCGGCCAGCTTGAACACGCCTTTGCGGGTGAAGGTGTAGTCGCTGCTGCCCGAGGTGCCGAGCGTGCCGTCGTTGCGGTTGAAGATGAGGCGCACGTTGCTCACGGTGCGGGTGGGGTTGTCGGTCGCGGTTTCGATGACGACGGCCACGCCGTGGGGCAGGTATCCTTCGTACACCACTTCGGCGTAGTCTTTTTCCTCCTTGCTGCTGGCCCGCTTGATGGCGGCTTCCACCCGGTCCTTGGGCATGTTCACGCCTTTGGCGTTCTGCATGGCGGCGCGCAGGCGGGCGTTGGAGTCGGGGTTGGGGCCGTTTTCCTTCACGGCCATCACGATTTCCTTGCCGATGCGGGTGAAGTCTTTCGACATCTTGTCCCACCGCTTCATTTTGCGGCCCTTTCTGAATTCAAACGCGCGTCCCATAGGGGGTCAATTAACAGTTAACAATGAGCAATTAACAAGGCCGTGGCGGCGGCCCGGCAAACCGGGCCGGCCGAAACGGGCTGCAAGTTAGCCCGCCGGGGCGGGGGAGGCAAAAAGCGGAGGGCAGGTGAAAGAGTGAGATAGAGCGTCATGCTGAGCTTGTCGAAGCATCTCTACCGCCACAGTAATCCAATCAGCAGGTTTTACTGCCTAAAGATGCTTCGACAAACTCAGCATGACGCTCTTTTTTTCGCTCTCGCTCTACTTACTCTTCACCTTCACCACCCGCCGCCGCTTTCCCGGATTCGGCAGCGGCTTAGGCTTCTCGGGTGCCACTACCGGCGCGGGCACTATCACCGGCTCAGGCACTACCACCGGCGCGGGCACCACCGTCACGGCCGGCAGGGCTTCCAGCTCATACACGCCCTGGTTGCCCACCGGGTAGCCCAGGATGGTGATGGTGAGGCGGCGCGTCAGGGTATCGAGGCGCACGAGGCCCCGTTGCACGTCGGCCCCTTTCTGGTCGCGGAAGGCGAGGCGGATGCTGTCGCCGCGCAGCTCCCAGGTGCCGTCCTGGGCAAAGGTCAGGGGCTTCCGGTTCACGCGCAGCTCCAGGCGCTTGGCGTAGCGGCCGTCGGGGAGCAGGGCCAGGGTGCCGCCCACGCCGGCCACGCGGGTCGGCTCGTCGGGGGTGCTGGTATCGAACACGGTGTAGGCCGTGTAGCGGTAGGTGCCGCTGAGGCGGGCGAGGCTGAGGCCCGGTGGGGACGTAGCGGGGCCTTGGGCGTGGGCAAGGACGGGGAGCAGCAGCAGGACCACCGCCATCCGCTGCTGAAGCTTCGAAGGATACCGGGCTGCTGACAAAGTGGAGATGGACATAAGAAATAGTTCAGCGCAGACCGCCACGCGCCTTGCAAAAGTCGGGCTAAAGCGGGCCGTAGAGACGCCTGTTGGCATCTCGTCGTTGAACAAAACCGGCCGATGATGCCCGCGTGAGCCGTTCAACGACAAGACGCCAATAGGCGTCTCTACTCCGCCGTGAGGGCCGCCACCACTTCGGCGCGGGCCAGCACCTTTTCCTCGCCGGACTGCATGATTTTCACCTTCACCAGGCCCTGGGCTACTTCTTCCGGCCCCATGATGAGCACCAGCGGAATGCCCTTGGCATCGGCGTACTTGAACTGCACCCCCAGCTTTTTGGCATCGGGGTACAGCTCGCTGGGGATGCCGGCGGCGCGCAGCTCGGCCAGCAGGGGCAGGGCAGCCCGGCCGGTGGCCGTATCGAAGTGGGTGAGCAGGCAGCGGGTGGGCGTTTCGCTGGTCTGGGTGAACAAATCCAGCGCCTCCAGGCAGTCATACAGCCTATCCACGCCGAACGAGAAGCCCACGCCCGACACCCCCGGCAGCCCAAACGAGCCGGTGAGGTTGTCGTAGCGCCCGCCGCCGCTCACGCTGCCCATCTGCACGTTGTTGATTTTGACTTCGAAAATGCAGCCCGTATAGTAGGAGAGGCCCCGCGCCAGCGTGGGGTCGAATTCGAGGCGGTCGAACTGCCGGAAGTTGGAGGCCACCAGCAGATCGCGCACTTCGGCCAGCTCGGTGAGGCCGCGATAGTTGGCGGCCAGGTCGTCGTCGGAGCCGACGGGGCGGGGACCGTCGGGCTCCACGCCGGCCGTTACGAAGCCGGCCAGCAGGCGCTGCAGCTTCTCTTCGTAGCTGCCTTCCACGCTCAGCAGGTCGAACAGCGTTTCAATGACAGGCTCAGAAAAGCCGCGCTCCAGCAGCTCCTTGCTCACGCCGTCGCGCCCGATTTTATCGAGCTTGTCGATGGCCACGAACAAATCCGACTCGCGGCCCTCGCCGCCCAGGGCCTGGTAAATGTTGCGCAGCACTCCCCGGTGGTTGATTTTGATGGTGAAATCATCGAGCCCCAGTCCGTTGAGCACCTGGGCCATCATGAGCACGATTTCGGCTTCGCAGAGCAGCGAGTCGGTGCCCACCACGTCGGCGTCGCACTGGTAGAACTCGCGGTAGCGGCCGCGCTGGGGGCGGTCGGCGCGCCACACGGGCTGCATCTGGTAGCGGCGGAAGGGGAAGGTGAGGGTGCCCCGGTTCATGGCCACGTAGCGGGCGAAGGGCACCGTCAGGTCGTAGCGCAGGCCCTTTTCGGCTACTTTGGGCAACATCTTCTTGCTGCCCTCGGCCAAATCGGCGGCCGTCACGTCCTTGGCAAAATCGCCGGAGTTCAACACTTTAAACAGCAGCTGGTCGCCCTCGTCGCCGTACTTGCCGGTGAGCACCGAGAGGTTCTCCAGGGTCGGGGTTTCGAGCGGGGCGTAGCCAAACTGCTCGAACGTGCGGCGGATAACGTTGAAAATGTGCTGGCGGCGGGCCACCTGGGCCGGGCCAAAGTCGCGGGTGCCTTTCGGAATACTGGGTTTCTGCATAACGGGGCAAAGGTAGGCAGGGGGGTAGAACGACAAACTCCCCTCCTTTTTTAAGGAGGGGAGTTTTTGCGCAGCAAAAACGGGGTGCAGTCGTTGCACGAGATGCGTTCGGAACGGCTACCCCAGCGTTCGGCACTACCGCCCCGCCTTGCTTCTCAGCAGCGTTTCGGGCACGCCCCCCTTGGTCATCACCACTCCATATACGGCTCCTTTTTTGGTGGTCAGGAACTCGTAAGTGCGGTTGGGGTTGGTCTGGTCGAAGAACTTTCGGGCGGCTTCGGGCACCAAAGGAGTTTCCTCGGTGCCCAGATACAGCCGTCCGTTGGCTTGGCCGATGCGTACCGTGCCGTATTGACCCGCGAAATGCGGCAGCGTACTGGGGTCCAGGGTTATGGGCCGGTGCTCGTAAGGCAACTCCACGGTTTTGCCAAACAGGATGCCCGCCAGCCCGTAGCTAATCCAGTGCGATTCGGCCTGGTTGTTCGACAAAACCGTGACGAGCAGCGCATCTTTCGGGTAGCGGTCCAGGGTAGTCATGGCCCCGAAGTAGCCGCCGCTGTGGGTCAGAAGGTAGTGGCCGTGGTTGAAGAAAGGGTTGATGAATACGCCGTATCCGTAGCGGTCGAGAAAGCCGTTGCCGGGAAAGCGCTGGTTGTGCGGGGTGTTCATCAGCATTTTCGATGCTTCCGAGAGCAGCGCGGTTTCCCGCAACGCGAGCGCGAATTTGGCCAAATCGTCGGCGGTGGAATAAGCTCCATCGTGCCCGGTGTTAAGGTCCCAGTTGATGTAGGGGTTTTTGACGAACGACGCGCCTTCCCGGTAGTAGGACCGGGCCAGGCGGGGCACCAGGGCGGTGTTGCTGTGCAGGCCCGTTTGCGTCATGCCGGCTACATCAAAAATATTCTTTTGCAGATAGTTGCCGTACGATACGCCGGAAACTTTTTCGATAATCTGGCCCAGCAGAAAGTAGCCCACGTTGCTGTAGGCCAGGGCCGTGCCGGGGGCAGACTGCGGGGGTAGCCGTTTGATATACGCCAGGGCCGAATCCCTGGAAACGGCGGTGTGGGCCAGGTACAGCTCCTCAAAATCGAGCGCCAGGCCGGCCGTATGGGTCAGGAGCATATGCACGGTTATGACGTCGCCGTTGGGAAAGCCGGGCCAGAAGGTGCTGAGCTTATCCGAGAGCCGCAGCTGCTGGCGCTCGGCCAGCTGCAGCACCGCCACAGCCGTGAACTGCTTGGTGATGGAAGCCAGGGCAAATTTGGTGTCCGGGGTGTTGGGTACTTCCATTTCGTAGTCGGCCAGCCCGTAAGCCTGCCGCAGCAGCACCAAGTCGTGGCGCGTCACCAGCACCACGCCGGCAAAGTGGTTCACCGCGTGCTGCGCCCGCATGTAGGCGGCTAGTTTTTGCTCCACGGCGGGCTGCCCGGAACAGGTGCCGGCACTGCCCATCCAGTACAATAAGACGATGATTTTCAGGCGCATTATACCGGAATAGAGCAGTTGACAATGATTTTTTGCAGCGTGGCGTAGAACCCCGCCAGCTCTGCTTCGGACAAGCCCGCCAACGCCGTTTGCTGGTTACGCTGAATCGTGCCGCCGAGCTGGGCAATGGTGTCCCGGCCTTTGGGCGTGATGCGCAGCTCGAATTTGCGCCGGTCGGTGGCGTGCATCGCCCGGTCCACGAAGCCCTTTTGTACCAGCAGCTCGATGATGCGGGTGATGGATGCTTTGTCCTTGAAAACCAGCTCGGCAATTTCGTGCTGGCTGAGCGCCGGGTGCTGTTCCAGCACCAGCAGGGCCAGGGCCTGGTCGACCGTAAGATTGTGCATGACCTGGGAAATGTTCCGCTGGCAAAGCTTGCGGTACGCCTTAATGGCCTGTTCGAGGGAATACAGGACCGTCTGGGTGGGGGTATCGACTATCATAAAGAGGTTTTTTTGATGCAAATATAATTGATACAACAACTAAATTGCTTCCCACAGCAGGCCCCGAAACTATTTTTTTTGAAGCACTGAAAACAAGGGTTCAAAAAATCACTGCTATTAGAGCGGTTTTCATGTCCGTGTACACGATGTAGGCCCGCGCTACGGCGCGGGTATCGTTGAACGGCTTAAAAAAAAGCCCCACCGCCGGACGAACCGACAGCGGGGCTTCTCACAAAAGAATCAACAACCCCTACTCCTTCTTAAAGTCGAACTCGCCACCACCCTGCTTCAACTTGAAGGTAGGCTGGGCCGCATCGAACTCCAGGCGAATGCCGGCTTCGTCGAACTTGAACACGTCCTTGCTCACGGCCACCAGCGTGAGCGCGGGCTGGCCGGTGGCCTGGGCTTTGAGGCTGGTGCCGTCCTTGCTCACCACGATTTTCAGCGGCATCTGGGCGCTGCTGTAGCTACCGGCGTAGCGGTCGAGGTCGGTGGGGGCGGGGGTGAAGCCGGTGGGCAGGGCCTCGGGCTTGAGGGCTACGCGGGCGTCGCGGTTGGCCAGCGCCCAGCCGGTGTGAAAGATGAGCTGGTCGCGCCGGGCCATGGCCGGGAAGTCAATCAGCTCCACGTCGTCGGTGGCTTTGTGGTACTGGGGGTGCAGGCCGCTGGTGTAGAAGATAATTGGGACGTTGTGCTTGGCGAAGTTGTAATGGTCGGAGCGGTAGTAAACCTGCTCGGGGTCGTCCTCGGCGTTGTACTTGTAGTCGATGGCCAGGGGGTTGTACTGCTGGTTGGTGGCCTCGCTCAGGGTGTTGAGCTCGGTGCTGAGGCGGTCGGCCCCCACCAGGTAGAGGTAATCGCCCTTGCCTTGGTGCAGCGAGTCGACGCGGCCCACCATGTCGATGTTGAGGTCGGTCACGGTATTTTCGAGCGGGAAAATGGGGTGGTCGGTGTAGTATTTCGAGCCCAGCAGGCCCTCTTCCTCGCCGGTGTTGGCCAGAAACAGGATGCTGCGGCGCGGGCCGTGGCCCTCCTTTTTGGCCTGGGCAAAAGCGCGGGCCATGGCCAGCACGCTCACCGTGCCCGAGCCGTCGTCGTCGGCCCCGTTGAACACCACGCCGTTCCTGACGCCGAGGTGGTCGTAGTGGGCCGAGAGTACCAGCACCTCGTCCTTCTTATCGCTGCCTTCGAGGTAGCCCAGCACGTTTTCGGTGTTCAGCGGCTCGTTTTTCTGCACCAGCTGCATGGTGGCGGCGGCCGGCTTGAAGGGGCTGGCAATGGCCTTGCCGGCCGCGC
This sequence comes from Bacteroidota bacterium, assembly GCA_030853845.1. GTDB lineage: Bacteria > Bacteroidota > Bacteroidia > Cytophagales > Hymenobacteraceae > Hymenobacter. The sequence continues at coordinate 6,665 of JALYUI010000645.1, forward strand.
CCACCGCCTGGCGGTACTTGTCGAGGCCGGCTGGCTTGGTGCCCAGCAGGGCCGCGCCCATCTCGGGCGACACCAGCAGCACGTTCAGCCCGTGGTGGGGCTTGGCATCCGGAAACGTCAAATCCACCTGGCTGAGAATGTCATCGTAATCGGTGGGCACCTTGGCAAAAGCGGCGGCCGAGGGCAGCACCAGCACTAGCGTGCGGGCCTTCATCGGGAACACTACGGCCTGCCGGGCCTCCAGGCCCTTGAAGCCGGCGGCGGCGTAGTCGCTGGGCTTGCCGTTGGCCCCAATCAGCGACTTGCCAGCGGCGGTAGTGGGCTCGCCCAGCAGCAGCACCACGTCCTTGCCGGTGTAGTCGGGCTTGGCGGCGAAGTCGGAGTATTTCTCCTCCCGAATGCCGAAGCCCGCGAACACCGGCTGCACCGGCGTGGCGGCGGCAAAGGTTTTGTCCACGCTGAAGGTGTAGAAGTCGCGGCCGGCCTGGAAGGCTTTGCCGCCCACTTTCACGGTGCTGGCCGGCGCATCGAGCGAGGTGCGCACCATGCTGAAGTGCTGGATGTAGGGATTGTCGGAGCCGGCCACGGGGCCAGCCAGGCCATCGGCCGCGAAGGCTTTGGCAAGGTAGTCGGCGGCCATTTTCTGGCCTTTCTTACCGGTTTCGCGGCCTTCGTAGGCATCCGAGGCCAGCACGTCGAGGTCGGCCTTGAGGCCGGCCGGGGTGATGGTGGCCGCGTAGGGCAACGACCAGTCGGTGGCCGGGGCGGCGGCGGGGGCCGCCGCCGCCGC
>JALYUI010000797.1 GCA_030853845.1 Bacteroidota bacterium
GGACTCGCAGAGTCCGCGCTACATCCCCCGCCATGTCCGTCGAAACCCACTACCGCGCCTGCAACCTCTGCGAAGCCATCTGCGGCCTCGAAATCAAGCACGAACATGGGCAGGTGCTCAGCATCGCCGGCGATGCGCGCGACCCCTTCAGCCGGGGTCACATCTGCCCCAAAGCGGTGGGTTTGAAAGATATTTATGAAGACCCCAACCGCCTGCGCCGGCCGCTCAAGCGTACTGCCGATGGCTGGCAGGAGCTCGACTGGGACACGGCGTTGGATGAAGTAGCCGCCGCCCTGCGCCGGCAGCGCGTCACCCACGGCCCGCACGCCACCGCCTGGTATGCCGGCAACCCCAGCGTCCACAACTCGGGCACCCAGTTGGCTGCGCCGGGTTTCCTGCGGGCGCTGGGCTCGCGCAGCCTGTTCTCGGCCTCGTCGGTCGACCAGCTGCCGCACCATTTTGCCGCCTGGCAGCTCTACGGCCACCCGCTGCTGCTGCCCGTCCCGGATTTGGACCGCACCGACCACTGGCTGATATTAGGCGGCAACCCATTGGTTTCCAACGGCAGCCTGATGACTGCGCCCGACGTGGCGAAGCGGCTGCAAGCCATTCAGGCGCGCGGCGGCAAGGTCGTCGTCGTCGACCCGCGCCGCTCCGAAACCGCCGTCAAAGCCGATGCCCACCACTTCATCCGCCCCGGCACCGACGTGTTCCTGCTGCTGGCAATGGCGCATGTTTTATTCGCGGAAAATCTGCTGAAACCCGGGCGGCTGACGGAAATTACCGACGGCATCGAAGCCCTGGGCGCGGCCGTGGCCGAGTTCACGCCCGAGCATGTCAGCCCCATCACCGGCCTCGCGCCGGCCGACATCCGCACGCTGGCGCGCGAGTTGGCGGCGGCGGAAAGAGGGGTTATTTACGGCCGGATTGGGGTGTCGGTGCAGGAGTTCGGTGGGCTGTGTTTGTGGCTGATAAATGCCCTGAACCTGCTCACCGGCCACCTCGACGAGCCGGGCGGCTACATGTTTGCCACGCCCGCGCTGGATATTCTGGGCAAGCCGGGCGTCTACAATCGGTACGACCGGTACCGCAGCCGCGTGCGGCAGGCCCCTGAGTTCATGGGCGAGCTGCCGGTGGCCTGCCTGGCCGAAGACATGCTCACGCCCGGCGAGGGCCGGCTGCGCGCCCTGGTCACGAGCTGCGGGAACCCGGTGCTGTCCACGCCCAACGGCGGGCAGGTCGACGCGGCGCTGGCCGGACTGGAGTTCATGGTTTCGATTGACATTTACCTCAACGAAACCACCCGCCACGCGCACTATATTCTGCCCCCCGCCACCGGCCTCGAAACTGCCCACTACGACGTGAGTTTCCATGCCCTGGCCATCCGCAATACCAGCCGCTATTCCGAGCCGCTGTTCGATAAAGGCCCCGACGCGCGCTACGACTGGGAGATTTTCGAGGGTCTGCGTCAGCGCCTCGAAGCCGGCGATACCTTCGATGCGGCCGCCGCGCCCGCGCCCGAAAATCCGGAGGCCAAAATCGACCTCGGGCTGCGCTACGGAGCCTACGGCCGCACCGGTCTCTCACTGGAGAAGCTGCGCGAAAACCCCCACGGTATCGACCTCGGGGAATTGCAGCCGCGCCTACCCACGGCATTGCGCACCGAAAATCAGCGTATCAACCTCGCCGCCCCACTCTTTATCCAAGACCTGGACCGTGCCCGTCGGGTGTTGGCCAACGGGCCATTAGTGGCTGATAATCAGCTGCTGCTCATCGGCCGCCGTGAGCTGCGCTCCAACAACTCTTGGATGCACAACCTGCCGCGCCTTATCAAGGGCCGCAACCGCTGCACCCTGCAAATCAACCCCGAAGATGCGGCGGCCCGCCAGCTCTCCGACGGCCAGCTGGTGCGCGTGCGCTCCCGCGTGGGCAGCGTGGAGCTGCCCGTCGAAATCATGCCCAACCTGATGCCCGGTGTGGCCAGCATGCCCCACGGCTACGGCCACGCCCGCCCCGGCACCCGCCTCGAAGTTGCCCAGGCTCACGCCGGAGCCAGCATCAACG
>JALYUI010000072.1 GCA_030853845.1 Bacteroidota bacterium
CTCGCCCAGAAAGCCGGTGGGCAGGGGCTGGTCTTCCACCTCGGCAAAATCGCGCAGCTTGGCCAGCTTGCGGCCCATGCGCACGGTGGCGAGCGCGTTGTTTTGCAGGTCGGCCACTAGGGCCAGGTGATGGCGGCGCAGGTTGAGGCCCTCGGCGGTTTCTTCGCCAAAGGCAAACAGCTCCAGGTAATCCGTAAACCACTCTTCCGGTATGATGGCAATCTGACCGTTGGGGAGCTTGAACTCGCGGCGGCGCTGCAAAATATGGCTCCGCAGGCGAATAAACGGGATTTCAATATCGCCAAAATGCACCGTGCCGCGTACGTCAAACCAGTCACCGGCCTCCTGAATGCCCACCCGCACGCTGCTAGGCCCAACAAAGTAGCTTTTGGTGGCCGTAGCGGCGGGCTCCACGGTGTAGCCCAGCTCGGTGAGGGCCGGGGAGTTGTCGTGCAGCCACTTAAAAGCTTCGCTTTTGGGTAGCGTCACCTGGCCATTTTCCACGCGCAGCTGGCGGGCGCGCAGCTCCTCTACGGTGGCCTGCTCCTGCTCGGGGTTGCGCAGCAGGCGATAGAACACGTAGCTATCGGCCGTTTTTTCGAGGTGCACGCTCACGGGCTTGCTGGTGCCCAGGGGCATCAGGTGCGGGCCGTAGCGGAAGCTGAGCTCGAAGTGAATCTGCTCGGTTTCGGAGCCGCTGAGCACGGGCGCAATGGGTTTGGGCTGCGGAATGCGGCCCCGGCGGGGCGGCCCCAGCGGGCGCACGGGGGCCTCGGGCAGCGGTGGGGCGGGCAGGGTATCGCTGAAGGTGAGGCGCGGCCGGGCCACAAACCGCTCCGAGCGGATGTCGAAGCCCCGGGCGTGCACCTCGAACGACTCCATGAGCGGAGCCACAAACTTCTGGAAGTAGCTTTCTTCCACCTGCCGGGGCACCACAATGAATTTCTTCTTGAGAAACGGCAGCAGCTTGCGGCCGTCTACCTCGGTCCGGAAGGTGTAGAGCAGGTCGCCGAGCAGCAGCCAGGCCGGCTGCAAACACACCAGCACGGCATCCTTGTACTGAAAGTCAAGCTTCTGCCCCTGGTACTGAATGGTGGGGAAGTAGTGGGTGCCCTCCTCGTTGCGCCGAAAGTGGAACAGGATGGAAGCCTTCACCGGAGCCAGCCCGATTTCTTTCCAGGTGGGCTCGCCGTCGCGGCCCATTACGAACACGCGCTTGCCGGCCAGGCGGGGCAGCACGGCGGCCATGCGGCTCTGCACGTGCCGGGCAATGGCCTCCTGCATGGGCTTGTCGCCCTTGTCGGGGTGGTAGGTTTTGAGGAAAAACTCGGCCGTGGCAATCTTGCGGGGCCAGAATTCCTTCACCACGGCTTCCTGCTGAAGCTGGTCGCAGAGGGCTACGAGCTCGAAATCCGTCTCATCGAGGCCGGCGGCAAACTCGTGCGCATTTTTGCCCGACACCGTCTGGTGCAGCAGCGTGAGCTGCCCCCGTGGCCCGAGCTGCACTACGAAGGCGGCAAACAAGTGCCCCAGGCACTCGTGCTCGAACAGCGAATAAACGATTTGAAAAGGTTCAGCAGTAGATACTTTCATAGCCGGGCACGCTCGCGGAAGGCGAAAGGTAATGCCCGGGCGGGAAATCCGTCTATAAAATCAGGGTTTTTTTCAGAATGCTCTGCATGACGGCCTTTTATTCAGCCACGGCCAGCCGGCGCCTACCTACAGGTTCTCGCGCACGTCCAGCTCGCCCGCGTTGATGGCCGGCCGGATGCTCACGGCCAGTGTAATAACTACGATGGAGAGGCAGGTGAACACCAGGTCCGACAGCTTCATCTTCACTGGGTAAGACTCGACCACACTCGTGGCCATGCCCATGCTTACCAGCCCGAAGCGCTGTTGCAGCCAGCACAGCGACACGCCCGTCACCAGCCCCACGGCGGCCCCCACCAGCGCCACAATGGCCCCCACGTAAAGGAAGGTATGGCGCACGGCCAGCCGGTTAGCCCCCATGGCCAGCAGCACGGCAATGTCCTTCTTCTTATCGATGACGAGCATCGACAGGGAGAAGAAAATATTGAGCGAGGCGATGAGCAGAATGAGGGTGAAGGTGATAAAGACGAACAATTTCTCGACTTTAATGGCCTTGAACAGGCTCACGTGCTGCTCGTCGGAATCCTGCACCTTGAAGGCGGACCCCAGGCGCTGGCGCAGCTCTTTTTTCACCTGTTCAATCTCGAAGCTCTGGCCCACTTTCACGTAGAGGGCGGTGCGCCGGTTGCCGTAGCCGAGCAGGTGCTGGGCGAACGAGAGGGGCACGAAAATGTAGCTGTCGTCGATGTGCTGCTCGATGAGGAACACGCCGCCGGCAATCAGAGCCTCTTGGTTGAAGGCGTTTTCGGGGTTCATGCTCAGGGTTTTGCGGCCCGCAATGTTGCGCGGATACAGCAGCTTGAGCGGGGCCAGCCGGTTGTTGAGGGTGATGCTGAGCTCGTGCTGCACGCCGGCGCCCACCAGGGCAATGTCGAGGCTGTCGCGGTGCAGGCGGTGGTCGCCCTCGCGGATGTTGGCGTCAATCTGGCTCTGGCCGAAGTAGTTGTCGCTCAGGCCACGCATCTTCACCACCATCTGGCGGTCGTGGTATTGCAGCAGGGCGTTGTCCTCAATCACCTGCGTGAGCAGGGCCACGCCGGGCGTAGACTGGAGCTTAGTAAGGAGCGGCGCGTTCACGACGAAGGCTTTGCCCTTGGCGGCCGAAATGACCAGGTTGGGGTCCGATTTGCCGTAGAGCGTGCGCACCAAATCCTCGAGCCCGTTGAACACCGACAGCACGATAATGAGCGCGGCCGTGCCCACCGCCACCCCAATCATCGAAATGTTGGAGATAATGGTGATGATGTTGCGCTTGTTCTTCGAGCGGAAGTAGCGCCGGGCAATGAGGAAGGGGACGTTCACAAATAAATTTCGAGTCGGATTAGAATGGCGCTAGGCTGCGTTTTGCAGGCGATTCATCAGGTCTTCCAATCGACGCAGGCGCATTTCGTGTTGCCACAGAAGCAGCGCAGTGAAAAAAGCGGGGGAACATTTGGCCACGGTAGTTTTTGAGGAACCCGGGCCAAGATACGCAGTTCGCTTAGCAATGGCGCATTCGGCTCGTTACTTCCAGGCTTTCACAATCAGACCGGTGCCCGAATCGTGCACGGTGCGCGCATCGAGCCAGTTCAGCAGCAGGCACAGCGGGAACGTGAGCAGGTAGTAGAACGGCAGCAGCAGGAAAAACAGGCGCGACTTGCCCAGCAGCAGAATCGGGTATTTCATGCTCAGCCGCCACGAAATCTGGCCCGGCTCGCCGTATGCATAGCGGGCCTCGATGCGCTCGAAGCCGGCGGTGCTCAGCTTCTGCTGAATCTCGCGGATGTTGTAGCCGTCGCGCACGTGCTCCTCGATGAAGCTCGTGGCCCCGTCGTCATGCACGTCGGAGCCGCCCTGGTCGCTAGGGGTCGAAATCAGCAGCATCCCGCCGTCCTTCAGCGAGGCGTGGATGTTGCGAAACACCTCTACGTCCTCCAGAATGTGCTCCATCACATCAACCGACAGGGCCAGGTCGAAGGTGTTGGGCTCTTGGTAGAGCACGAGGTCCTGCACGGCAAACTGCACGTTGCGCCGGCCAATCTGCCGGAAGAAGTTATTGGAGTCGGCCACCTGCTCCTCCTTCACATCCACGGCCAGAATGTTCCATTTGGCACTCAGGCCGCTCATCCAATAGGTGTACTGCCCGAAGCCGGAGCCGGCATCGAGAATGTTGAGCGGCTCCTGAGTGCGGCCTTTGGCCCAGCGGCGCAGCTCGCGGTGTACGTGCCAGGTGCGCAGCAGCAACAGGTCGAGCAGATGGTAGAACAGCCGGCGCAGCCACGGCGTGCGGTTGAACACCTGGCCAAGCGTCTTCTTAATCGGGTCGTAGTACAAGGGAGGTTATGAGGGTATGAGGGTATGGGGGTATGAGGGTAGGTTTCTGGCAATAAGGGGGAGAGCTATAAATGACTCCTACCCTCATACCCCCATACCCTCATACCCTAAGAATTTATTCACCCTTGAATAGGCGCGGCCGGGCGGGTTTGGTGTCGTCTTCCGGGGCCTCGTCCTTGGGCGCGGGCGGGATGACTAGCGTACCGAGCACCTCGTCCATGTGGGCGGCGTAGGCAGCGCTGTCGTCGTGGAAGAAAATAAGCTCGGGCACCACGCGGGCCGTTTTGCGGATGCGCTTGGCCAGGGCATGGCGGATTTCCTTGCCGTTGTCGCGGATGGTGGCCAGGCGGGTTTCGGCGTCGCCGCCCAGTAGCAGGCTCAGGTACACGCGGGCCTGGCCCAGGTCGGGCGTCACCTTCACCGTGCTGATGCCGGGGGCCATGCCGCCGCCAAACAAGTGCGGCAAATCGCGCTGGAGCACGGCGGCCAGCTCCTGTTGCAGCAGGCTGGCCATTTTCTGTTGTCGTTTGCTTTCCATAATGACCGGCAAAGGTACGGGAGGTTTTAGGGTAGGAGGGTATGGGGGTAGGAGGGGAAAAGTAAACGGACAAAAGAATAGTGCCCCTCTTTGTAGCTGCACAATACCTTTGCTTTGGCCCTCCCACCCCCATACCCTCGTACCCTCACGCCCTAACGTAGTTGTTACGCTTTTTCAAAAGCTCGTTGCCCGCGCAAATAGTTGCGCTGCTGCTGCTGGTGCTGGCCCTGCGCCTGCCACTGCTGTGGCTGGGCCTGCCCCTCACGGCCGAAGAGCTGCGCGCGCTACTGGTGGGCGAGCGCCTGCACGGCGGGGCCATGCCCTACCGCGACCTCTACGACGGCACCGCGCCGCTGGCCGCCGCCTTTTTCGCCGGGCTCGATGCCGTGCTGGCCCGCCCGGTGTGGCTCTACCGGCTAGGCGCACTCAGCCTGCTGCTCATCCAGGCACTGCGCCTCAACCTGGTGTTTGCCCGCTACGACGTGCACCCCGACCGGGGCTACGTTACGGCCCTCACCTATTTGCTGGTGGGCAGCATCAGCACCGATTTAGATACGCTCTCGCCGCTGCTGCTCGGGCATACGTTCATCGTATTTGCTCTCAGCGCCCTGTTGCCCACCTCGCGCGAGGGCTACGACAACCGCCGGCTGTTCCGGGCCGGCTTCTTCATCGGGCTGGGGGCGCTGTGCTACCTGCCGCTGGGCCTGTTTGTGATAGTGGGCCTGTTTGCGGTGGTCATTTTCGCGGCCAGCTCCTTCCGCAGCTCACTGCTGCTATTGTGCGGTTTCCTGTTTCCGTATGCGCTGGTGGCTACGTTTCTGTTTTATAAAGATGCCCTGCCGGATTTCTGGCGCATGCACCTGCAAGCCGGCCTGAACGACCTGATTTCGAGCGGCCTGCCCGCCGGCCTGCAGCTGCGCCTGCTCATTGTGCCGATGCTGGTGCTGGTGGCGGGCCTGGTGCGGGCGCTGGGCACCTCGCTGGGCCTGGTATTTCAGGTGAAGTTCCGGCAGCTGATGCTGGTATGGCTGGCCGTGGCGGGCGCGGCGGCGGCCGTTGAGCATGGGGCCGCGCCCGGCGTGCTGGTGCTGCTGCTGGCTCCCGTAGCCTACTTCAGCCTGTTTCTGTGGCAGCGCGACCGGCAGTTCTGGTGGCTGGAGCTGGTGCTGCTGCTGCTGCTCAACGTAACGGGCGTGCTGCGCTACCGGGCCTATATACCGCGCCTCGAAAGCCTGCTGCACATGCCCGCCGAGAGCCGCTTCGGCGTCAAACCCGACCCGCGCTTCGCCGCCCTGCGCGGCCAGACTCTGCTGGTGCTCGGCCCCGACGACCGGCCCTACTTCTCCACCCGCCCCGCCACGCCCTACCTCGACTGGACCCTCTCGCAGGCCGACTTCGGCCACCTCAACGAGTACGCCGCCGTGGTGCGCGTGGCCCGGAAAATGGGTCCCGTTCCGCCCACCTACCTGTTCGACCAAAGCCACCTTGTGCCGCGCCTCCAGCAGTTGCTGCCCGCCATTTTCAGCCCGTACCAGCCCACGGGCACGCCGGGACTATACCGGCGGAAGTGACTAACGGTTAACGGTGAGTGGTTAGTGGTGAGCCATTAACGGTTAACGGTGAGTGGTTAACGGTGAGTGGTTAGTGGTGAATAAGGCCTGCGATAAAGCCCTTGCTCATTAACTATTAATACCTAACCATTAACCGTTTTTTAGGCCCAGCACCAGTATCGCCCCTTACGCTCGGTGGGCACGTTGCGCAGAAACCCCGCCAGCGGCTCCAGCTCCGTCAGCAGCGAGGTGAGAGTGATGATGCGGCCGTCGTGAAGGTGCAGGCGCAGGTAGTCGTACTTCGCCCAGAAGCTGTGGCGCGCCCGGCAGCATACGCGCTCCACCCGCACCAGGTCGCGCCGCTCGAAGGGCAGCCGCTGGCCGCCCTCATATACTTCAAAGCAATTTTCAACGGGCTGAAACCGCAGCGTGGTGCCTTGGTTCAGCACCCAGTAGCGCAGGTGCAGCAGCGCCGCCGGCCCCCCCAGTAGCAGCGTGAAAGCCATAAACCCCAGGGTCAGTCCCCACTCAAACCCGCTGACACGTTGCGTGCTCATGGCCACCGCCGGTAGCACACTTAGGCCCGCGCCCAGCGCCAGCAGCGGCCAGAACAACAGCCGCAGCTGCCGCGCCGCCGTCAGGCGGTACACGTGGGTGCGCTTGGCAAACAGGCCCGTCAACCAGCGGGCCGCGCCCAGCACCACAAACAGCACCACCGCAATTTCCAGCAGCGGGCGAAAAAAGGACGACTTCATGATGCTGAAAAAGCGGGCCGCGCCCTAGGCCTGCACCTGCACCCAGGCTTCGCCGTCGGTGTGCGCGCGCAGGTGGCCGAAGCTCTCCAGCGCCAGCCCGTGCCGGGCAAAAACGGCCTCTACGGCCGCGCGGCCGGCCGGCTCCACGCATACCAGCAGCCCGCCCGAGGTCTGCGGGTCGCAGAGCCAGGCCCGTTGCTCGTCCGAGATGGGGCCGCCAGAGCCAGACACTTTGTGGCCGTAGCTGGCCCAGTTGCGGGTGGTGCCGCCGGGCACGCTGCCTTGCTTCAAATACGACTCGGCTGCTGCGAGGCGCGGCACCTTAGCGAAGTCGATTTCCGCCGTCAGGTGGCTGCCTTCGCACACTTCGGCCAGATGGCCCAGCAGGCCGAAACCAGTCACGTCGGTCAGGGCCGTCACGGCCGACAGCTGGCTGAGCTCGGCCCCGATTTTATTCAGCTGCATCATTTGCGCCGGGGCAATGTTGGCATCTTCATCGCGCAGAATGCCCTTTTTCTGGGCCGTGGTCATGATGCCCACGCCCAGCGGCTTAGTCAGAAACAGCTCCGAGCCGGCCGTGGCCGTGTCGTTCTGCTTCAAATCCTTAATGGCCACCATGCCCGTCACGGCCAGCCCGAAAATGGGCTCCGGCGAGTCGATGCTGTGGCCGCCGGCCAGCGGAATGCCTGCCTCGGCGCAGATGCTGCGTGCCCCTTCTAGCACCCGGCGCGCCACCTCGGGCGGCAGCTTATCGACGGGCCAGCCCAGCACGGCAATGGCCAGCAGCGGCTGGCCGCCCATAGCGTACACGTCGGAAATGGCGTTGGCCGAGGCAATACGCCCGAAATCGTAGGCGTCGTCCACGATGGGCATAAAGAAGTCGGTGGTCGAAATCACCGCCTGGCCGCCGCCGATGTCATACACGGCCGCGTCGTCGCGGCTGGCGTTGCCCACCAGCAGGTTGGGGTGCTGAGGCTGGGCAATGCTGGTGTGCAGCATCTGGTCGAGCACGGCCGGGGCGATTTTGCAGCCGCAGCCCGCGCCGTGGCTGTATTGGGTGAGCTTATATTCCATTGATTGGGTTGAAGGCAGCAAAAGTAATGTAGCGTGGACTCTGCGAGTCCGCGCGTGAACGAACCCGGCCGAATTTAACGCCTGAACGTCTCACGCACGGACTTGCAGCATCCACGCTACATTGCTAACGAAGCCGTCCGAATTTACAGCCCGAACGTTCCAAGCGCGGACTCGCAGAGTCCACGCTACATTGTTATTTAATCGGCACCAGCGCCTCCAGGTTCTCCCAGCGCAGCAGCAGGCCGGCGGGCTGCACCTCGTAGGCCAGCCGCTCGGCCATTGCCGCCGCCTTGCGGGGCATTACCACCATGCGCAGGGCATCCTGCTTTTCGTCGTACTTAAAGGCTCCCCACTGCTTGGGCACCTTGTTGAAAATCACCGTCCATTGTTTCTCCGTGGGCAGCACAAAGAAGCCGTACTTGCCGGCCGGCAGGGTTTTGCCATCCACTTTCACATCCTTAGTGAATTCAACCGTGGTGGCCTCGTTGGCCCCGGCGCGCCACACCTGCCCGTAAGGCACCAGCCCACCCCAGATGGCCCGGCCCTTCACGGCCGGGCTGCTGTAGTT
>JALYUI010000656.1 GCA_030853845.1 Bacteroidota bacterium
CTGCTGGGGCCGCACGCCGGCCTCACCAGCTTTTTCTGGGAAGCCATTTACCAAAGTATGAGTGGGCAGCTGAGCCTGCTCTCGGCCCTTATCGACAGTTCGGTACCGGCGCTGGGCTTCCTGCCGCCGGCCGTGGCCAACGAAGCCAGCCGCGTTGTCGCTACCATCGATGGCTTGGTTTCGGCTACCATGCGGCGGCGGTAGCGGCTCCGGGTTGTAGCGTGGTGTAGCGTGGACTCTGCGAGTCCGCGCGTCTGCCGAACGACCGGCCCACGCGCGGACTCGCAGCGTCCACGCTACATCCTGCAACCGCTACCTCCGGCGCATGGTGGCCGTAACCAGGCCATCGAGGGTGGCCACAATGCGGCTGGCCTCCTGAGCCACGGCTGACGGCAGGAAGCCGCTGGCTGGTACCGAGCGGTCGATAAGAGCCGAAAGCAGGGCCAGCTGCCCGGTCATGCCTTGATAAATGGCTTCCCAGAACAAGCTGGTGAGGCCGGCGTGCGGCCCCAGCAGGCGGCGCAGCTCCAGCAGGTTCATCACCAGGCCGGCCAGCTGGCCCAGCAGCGCCCGCTCCGTGGCCGGAAACTGCCGGGGCGGCCCATCGAACAGGCACAGCGCGCCGATGTGGTGGCCGTCGGGCGTGCACAGGTTGTGGCCGGCGTAGAAGTGCAGCCCGAGCTGCAGAATCAGGGAGGTATCGACGCCGGGGGCGCTGGCGAGCGTGAGGTCTTCGAATACTGCCGTATCGTGCTGGAGGATAGTGGCCGAGCACATGCTTTGCTCGCGCGGAATGCGCTCGAGGTCGACGGGCAGGTTGTAGGGAGCCTTGAGCAGTACGGTATTTTTTTCGATAATGCTCAGCATGGCGTTAGACACCCGAAACAGCCGGGCCGCAATGGCCACCACCTCGTCCAGAATAGCTTCGCGCCGGGCATCGAGCAGCTGGTAGCGGCCGAGGGCTCGCAGGCGGGCCGCGTCGTCGGCCGGCAGCAGAGAAGGGGGCAGCGTGCTCACAGTCGGTTTACAGCAGTGGGCGTGGTCCGGCCGGCCCCGGGCAATCCGCAAGTAGGAGGAGAAATTAGATGTGTAATATAGGGATTCTAGCGGGGTTTTCTCACGGGGAGTGAGGAAGAAGTATGGGCTTCGTGGGCCGGTAATTCCGCCGCCCGGGATGCCACTGCGGCGCGCGCCAAAATTCCGGATGCGCCTACCCTCCGAAGTCGGGCGGCGGGCCGCTGGCGGCCATTGTTGCTCGGGCGGCTGCCATTGCCCGCTACCTTTGAGCCGTGCTGCCAACTGCTTCCGAAACTGATTACGACGTGGCCATCGTGGGGGCCGGCCCGGCGGGCTCGGCCTGCGCCCTGGCGATGCGCCACAGCGGCCTGCGCGTGGCCCTGCTCGACAAGGCCCGGTTCCCGCGCGACAAGGTGTGCGGCGATGCCATCCCCGGTCAGGCCTTCAAAGCCCTGCGCCAGCTCGACCCCGCCTTCGTGGCGCAGCTCGGGCAGCTCCAGCCGCGCGACGATGTGCGCGACTCCCGCCTGGTCGCGCCCAGCGGCACCAGCCTCACGCTGCAGTGGAAGCTGCCCAGCTTCAACAGCCCCCGCGAAACCTTCGATGCCGCGCTGCTGGACCTGGTGCGGGCGCATTCGGGTACGGCAATTCTCGAAAGTGCCAGCCTCAAAACGCTGGCCATCGAGCCGGATTATGTGCGGCTTACTACCACGACAGGCCAGGAAATTACCGCCCGCCTCGTTATCGGCTGCGACGGGGCCAACTCGGCCGTGGGCCGCAAGCTGCTGCCCGAGCCACGCCTGGCCCGCGCCCACCACTGCGTGGGCGTGCGGACCTACTACGAAAACGTGGCCGGGGCCAGCAGCGGCACCACCGAATTTTTCCTTAGCAGCGACTACCTGGCGGGCTACGTGTGGCTGTTTCCGGTGGGCGGCGGGCGCTACAACGTGGGCCTGGGCATGCTGGCCGAAATCGTGGCCGAGCACAAAGTCGACCTTAAGGAAACCCTGACGCGGGTGCTGGCCACCCACCCCGAGCTGGCCGGCCGCTTCGCCCCGGCGCGGGCGCTGGGTCCCATCGTGGGCTTCGGTCTGCCGCTGGGCGGCGGGCGGGTGCGCCCTATCAGCGGCGCGCGGTTCATGCTCTGCGGCGACGCGGCTTCGCTCATCGACCCCTTGCAGGGCCACGGCATCGACACGGCCATTCAGAGCGGCATCCTGGCCGGGGCGCAGGCAACCGCCTGTTTTGCAAAGCAGGATTTCAGCGCTGATTTTATGCGGGAATACGACGCGCAGGTGGCCCACAAAATCGGCCGGAAGCTGGCCAAGAGCTACCGCCTCATGCGCTTCCTCAGCAACAAGGCCTGGCTGGTGAACGCGGCCGTGGGCCTGGCGCGGGTGCCGGGCCTCAAGCCCTGGGTGCAGCGGGCCATCGGGTAGAAGGCAATTGAACGGGGTAGAGGCGCCTATTTGCGTCTCGTCGTCAGGGAAAAGCGCAGTGTTTCGTTCAACGGCGAGACGCAAACAGGCGCCTCTACCCAGTGGGCAGCGCGGCGCAGACGCACGCTAGCAGGGGCAGGCAGGAGCAAGCTCAAAACATGGCAAATATGTCTAACATGGCAAACATGCCCAACACGGTGTTTTAGATTTACAGGGCACTTGGAGCGGTTTGCAGGGCACTTGGAGCGGTTCGCAGGGCACTTGAAGCGGTTTGCAGGGCACTTGAAGCGGTTTGCTTACCGCCTGCGTTGATTTGCATAGCCCTACCACGGGTTCGCACGGCACTTATGCCGATTTGCATAGTCCTTGCGGCGATTCGCAGGGCCCTGCAACGGGTTCGCGGGGCTAAAGCTGAGTACTCCGCGACTTGGGTTATGCCTACCGCAGAATAAACTGCGAAGAAGAACGTCATTCTGCAGCAAGCTCGGAACGATGTTCTTTTTCGCAATTCACTTCGTGACGAGTATAACCAGCCCCGAAACAATGGCCTTTAGCGATATTGAGTACCGAACGGTTAAGCCTCCGCCAGCGCTGGCGGAGCTTGTCGAAAGCTTCTGGATGCTGGTCAACCATTCGGAGGCGGAACAGCATGTCGTCATCGTGCCCGATGGGCGGATTGACGTGTTCTTTTCCCAATCAGCCACCGAGCCCTACCACGTCACGCTGCTGGGGCTGCAAAACCGGCCGGATGCGCAGGTGATTCCGGCCCGTACGCGCATGTTCGCCATCAGCTGGAACCTGCTGGCGGTCGAATATATCCTGCCAGTGCGGCTGGCCGGTTTGCTGGACGGCGGCTGCTACCTGCCGCTCGATTATCTGGGCATTACCGTTGGCGACCTGGACGATTTTGACGGTTTTCGCACGAAAGCGGCGGCCCAAATCGGGCAGTTGCTCCCCGATGAAATCGATGCCCGGAAGCGGAAGCTGTTCCGCTCAATCTACGCCTCCAGCGGTGTCCTGACGGTGGAGGCGCTGGCCGACGCGGCGGGCTGGAGCAGCCGGCAAATCAACCGGTACTTTACCCGGATGTTCGGCCTTTCGCTGAAGGCGTACTGCACCATTCTCCGGTTTCGGTCCTCCCTGCCGCACCTGCGCGACGGCCGGCTTTTTCCTGAGGAAAATTTTGCCGACCAGGCCCATTTTATTCGGGAAATCAAGAAATACGCGGGCGTCGTGCCCAAGGAGCTGGCCCGCAACCAGGACGACCGATTTATACAATTATCCGCTTTGCCGACGAAATAATTTTGTGCTGAATCCTACTTAATCATTCAGACCATGTTGCTTCAAGACAAACAAATAGCCATCGTAGGCGGTGGCCCCGGCGGCCTGACCCTGGCCCGGCTGCTCCAGCAAAGCGGCGCCGCGGTGAAAGTGTACGAGCGCGACCTCAGCCGCACCGTTCGGGTGCAGGGCGCTACCCTGGACCTGCACGACGAATCGGGCCTGGCCGCCCTCCGCCAGGCCGGTTTGCTGGCGGAATTCAAGGCCCACTACCGGCCGGGCGCCGACAAGCTGTGCCTGACCGACAAGCACGCCGCCGTCGTATTTGACGAGCACGGCGACGAGCAGAACAACACCTTTGGCAACCCGCATTTCCGCCCTGAAATCGACCGGGGCCCTTTGCGTGAAATCCTGCTGGATTCCCTGCTGCCCGATACGGTGGTCTGGAACAGCCACCTGGTTTCGGTGCAGCCGATGGGCCGGGCCTGGCAGCTGGCGTTTCAGAACGGCGCGACGGCTACGGCGGACATCGTTATTGGGGCCGACGGCGCCAATTCCAAAGTCCGCGCGCTGGTAACGCCCATCCGGCCGTTTTACGCGGGCGTGACGGTGGTGGAAGGCAGCGTGTCCGAGTCGGCGCAAAACGCGCTCCGCATCCACGAGCTGCTGCAAGGCGGGAAAATCTTCGCGATGGATGACTCAAAAACGCTTATCGTAAGTGCCAAGGGCGACGGCGGCCTGGCTTTCTACACCGGCTGCAAAACCGCCGAAACCTGGGCCCGCGACAGTGGCATCAACTTCGCAAACGCGGCTGAAGTCCGGGCCTGGTTCAAGCAGGAGTTTGCGGGCTGGGACGACATCTGGCAGGAGCTGTTTGCCAACGAAACCACGCATTGCGCGCCCCGCCCGCAATACTGCATGCCCCTCACCCAAACCTGGGAAGCCCAACCCAACATCACCCTTCTCGGCGACGCCGCCCACCTGATGCCGCCCTACGCCGACGAAGGCGTGAACATGGCCATGCTCGACGCCCTGGAACTAAGCCAATGCCTCACCAGTACCCAGTTCCCCGACGTGCAGGCCGCCATTGCCCACTACGAGCAGCAGATGCGCCGGCGCGCCTCGGAAGTAGCTACCGAAACGCTGGCGCAGACCGAGGCGCTGCATTCGCCGGGGGCGCTGGCGCATCTGGTTAGGCTATTTGGGGGAGAAGCGAGCCAGTAAGGCAATAGGAATGCGGCGCAGCTTGGTAGGAAAAATTAGCGGCGAAGAAATTTTCCTGCCAAAGCTGGTAGGTTTTTTCATCCGTCAGCGAATTTTCCTACCAACTTCTATGCCTGAGCCAGCCGAAGTCGTCTTTAGCCTCCGTAAAGCCGCGTGGCCGATATGTCGACCATCAATGCCCTCCACAAGCTGACTTAACGCTACGACTGCGCCGACAATGCCTGCACCTGCGCCACCTCAGCCCCGACTGCCTTACCAACTACCGAAGCAGCTGCGTGAGCAGGAAAAGGGCAGTAGCATTAGCTACATCGCTGGCTACTCCTGTCAAAACAACTTTACAGACCGATTGAAGTAGTTTCTTTGCGCTATCTTTTTTCATCTTTCCAAGAAGTAAAGGGTTGCTTGATAACCCCCACACTTCTCGAAGCCCGACTGTTCCTAGGCAGCCGGGCTTCTCTTTTTACAAAGAGTGCCGTTGGGCTAGCTTTACGACGCTGCATAGAATTGTTCCTGGCCCGGCATTGGAGGCTCAGACTCCAAATCATGACTAATCAGGAGTTACGCTGCGTTAAACTCGCGCCAGTTCAGGATATACTGTAACTTGCATGAGTGCACAGTAGATATAGAAATACAAGTGCGTCAGTTAGCAGAGTTGTGTCATGAACGAGATTAACGATAATTTAGAGCTAATAGAAAAGGAGCATGCTGGGTATAGAAATTTCTTGGAATTGCCAGCACAAGAACTTCTTAGCGAATTTGGAAAAGGGAATCATATACCAGGTTCAGGAAGTGCTGCGGCTTTTTCGGGACTTATGGCAATTGAATTATTGAAAACTGTTTTACAGCTTTCAATAGAGAAGAAGGCTTATGAATCATTTAAAACTGAATTTGAATTATTGCTATCAAATTTGATTGATAACTCAAATCCGAAATTTGTCGAGTATTTTAACGAGGATAATAGAATTTTTCATAAAGTTTCCTTCTACAGAAGGGTAAGGGATAACTCTACGACGGAAGAAGAAAAGAATAAGTATAAGGAAATGTCATCGGAGCTACTTAAAGAAGCCACTGACATTCCACTAGAAATGTGTAGAAGTGCACTGGATTTGATACCTATAGCTTTCGCCGTTTTTGATAATGGATTTAAATCAGCGAGAGGTGACTCGGGAGTTGCTATCAGCTACCTCTTATCTTCTGCCCAAGGGGCTCTATTTATTGTATTCCTTAATCTTAAGTCTTTTGTTAAGAGTAAATGGAAGGATGAGCGCATGGTCAAAGCTCATGAGCTTAATAAAATATTTCTTAGATTTCAAAGAGAGGCCTATTCCAAAGTTGTTTCGTTATACGATGAAACACCAGTTGCTAAACAGTTAGAACTGAAATTCGGTAAATGATAAAAAGTGTTTTATTTGTTTTTCTCAAATAGCTCACGCAAACATCCCCACCGCATTCTTGCTCGGCAACGCCGTCTTCCCCATCAGGAACACATCCACCTGCCGGGCCGCTTCGCGGCCTTCCGAAATGGCCCAGACGACCAGCGACTGCCCCCGGCGCATGTCGCCGGCCACGAAAACGTTGGGGCGCGAGGTGCAGTAGGCTTTCTCGCTGGCCAGCACGTTACCGTGCTCGTCCAGGGCCACGCCCAGCTCCGGAAGCAGGCCCTCCACGCGGGGGCCGAGGAAGCCCAGGGCCAGCAGCACGCGCTGGCAGGGGATTTCGCGGTCGGAACCGGGCACTTCCTCGAAGCGAATGCGGCGGCCCAGCACGTCCGTTTCCCAGGTGATGTCGCTCACGAGCAGGGCGCGGAGGTTGCCGGCTTCATCGGCCAGGAATTCCTTGGTATTGATGCCCCAGTAGCGCTGGCAGCCTTCTTCGTGGGAGGTGCTGCTGCGGAAAACGTGCGGCTCCTGCGGCCAGGGCGTGTGGGCGGGGCGCTCGGAGCCGGGCTGGTGCATGAGGGCAAACTGCGTGACGGAGCGCGCCTGCTGGCGGTTGGCCGTGCCCACGCAGTCGGAGCCCGTGTCGCCGCTGCCGATAACGACCACATCCTGGCCTTCGACCCAGATTTCATCGTCGGCAATGTCCAGCTCGCTTACCCGGCGGTTGTGCTGGGTGAGGTAGTCCATGGCGAAATGGATGCCGGGCTGGTCGCGGCCGGTAATGGGCAGGTCGCGCGGCACGCTGGCCCCGCCGGCCAGCACCACGGCGTCGAAGCTGCGCGTGAGGTCGGTGCCCGAAATATCACGGCCGATTTCAGTATTGCAGCGGAAGGTGATGCCGTCGTCTTCGAGCAGCTTGATGCGGCGGTCGATGACCCATTTATCGAGCTTGAAATCGGGGATGCCGTAGCGGAGCAGGCCACCGGGCCGGTCGTCGCGCTCGAATACGGTGACGGTGTGGCCGGCCCGCGCCAGCTGCGCCGCCGCCGCCAGCCCCGCCGGGCCGGAGCCCACCACGGCCACCGTCTTGCCCGATTTCAGCACCGGCGCGGTGGGCTGCACGTAGCCCTTGGCAAAGGCAATTTCGATAATGTGCTTCTCGATTTCCTCGATGGCCACCGGGCTGCTGTGGATGCTGAGCACGCAGGCCGCCTCGCACGGCGCGGGGCAGATGCGCCCGGTGAACTCGGGGAAGTTGTTGGTGGCGCTCAAAATCTGGTAAGCATCTTCCCATTTCTCCTCGCGCACGGCATCGTTGAATTCGGGGATGATATTGCCCAGCGGGCAGCCCGAATGGCAGAAGGGAATGCCGCAATCCATGCAGCGGGCGGCCTGCTGCGTGAGCTGGTCTTCGGCGTAAGTTCCCACGAACTCGCGGTTGTGGGCAATGCGCTCCTGCGGTAGTGCTTTGGGCGGCAGCTCGCGGGTGAATTCTTTGAAACCGGTGGGGTTAGGCATGGGTCAGGGGGATTAGGAACGATGTAGAGACGCGACCCTTCGCGTCTCGTCGTTGCTGATGTTGTTTAGTTGCTGGCGCGGGCTGTGCGGTTTTGGCCGTTCAGCGGGAGACGCGAAGGGTCGCGTCTCTACATCGTTCTGGCAACATCACCCCACCGCCGCGTACCGCGCCTTCGCCAGCACCTTTTTATACTCGCTCGGAAACACCTTCACGAACTTGCCGGCTTCCTCATTCCAGTTATCGAGTAGGAAAATACCGACCTGGCTACCCGTCAGGGCTACGTGCTGGCGGAGCAGCGCCTGAATCTGGTCCTCGTCGTCGGTATCGAGCGGGTCCAATTCCACCATTTCGGGGTTGCAATTAGCGGGAAACGTGCCGTTGGGGTCGTAAATCCAGGCAATGCCGCCGCTCATGCCGGCGGCGAAGTTGCGGCCCGTCTGGCCCAGGATGAGGGCGCGGCCGCCGGTCATGTACTCGCAGCCGTGGTCGCCCACGCCTTCCACCACGGCCGTGGCCCCGGAGTTGCGCACCGCGAACCGCTCGCCGGCCTGCCCGCGCACGAATAGCGCGCCCGAGGTGGCCCCGTACAGCGCCACGTTGCCGATGATGATGTTCTGCTCGGGCACGAAATGGGCGGCGGGCGAGGGGAAAATAGCCAGCTGCGCCCCGCTCAGGCCCTTGCCCACGTAGTCGTTGGCCTCGCCCTCGAGCGAAAACGACAGCCCCGCCACGCTGAACGCGCCGAAGCTCTGCCCGGCCGAGCCCCGGAAGCGGTAGTTGATGGTATCGGGTGGCAGGCCGGCGGCGTGGTAGCGCCTGGCAATCTCATTGGAAAGCAGCGTGCCGATGGTGCGGTCGGTATTGTGCACCTCGAACTCGCCGAACACCGGGACCTGCTCATCCAGGGCCGGGCGGGCGTGGGCCAGCAGCTGCCAGTCCAGAATATTATCCAGGCCGTGGTCCTGCGCCTCGCTCTGGTAGAGGGTGCCGCCGGAGATGTTCACGGCCGGGTGCAGCAGCTCGCTCAGGTCGAGGTGGCGGGCTTTCCAGTGGCCCTGGTTTTCGCGCACCTTCAAAAACTCGGGGCGGCCCACCATCTCATTCACCGTGCGGAAGCCCAGCCCGGCCATAATTTCGCGCAGCTCCTCGGCCAGGAAACGGAACAGGTTCACGATGTGCTCGGGCTGGCCGGTGAAGAGCTTGCGCAGCTCCGGGTCCTGGGTGGCCACGCCCACGGGGCAGGTGTTGAGGTGGCACTTGCGCATCATCACGCAGCCGCCGGCTACCAGCGCGGCCGTGGCCACGCCCCATTCCTCGGCTCCCAAAAGTGCCGCCACGGCCAGGTCGCGACCGGTTTTCAGCTGGCCGTCGGCTTGTAGC
>JALYUI010000092.1 GCA_030853845.1 Bacteroidota bacterium
GTACGTGAGCCGCGCCAACGCCGGCAAATTGAAGAAACTGGGCCTGAGCACCACCGATATTTTCCGCCCGCTGCCGGAGCTGAAAAAGCAAGTCGGCGCCGCTCTGGGCCAGGAAGAGATCAGCCTAAAGGAGCAACAGGAGGCCCTGGCCGCCACCTTCCAGCAAGTGCAGGACCTGGCCCAGCGCCTCGATGCCTCGCTGGTGCGCACCGTGGCCGCCGAGGCCCAAAAAGCCGCGGCCGGACTCGCCGGCCTCGAAAAGCGCCTCAGCAAAGCCGCCGAAACCAAGCACGAAACCGCTTACGCCCAGCTCGCCGCTATCAAGGAAAAACTCTTCCCCGGCGGCGGCCTGCAAGAGCGCACCGACAACGTGCTGAACGTATTAATTAACAACCCCGAATTCATCAATCAATTAATAGGGGCCCTGGAACCGCTGGCGCTGAACTTCGCGGTGATTGAGGAAGAGTAATACGTGTGTTGTTTAGCATAATATTACTATGTCCATGAAGAGTTTATTTTTTGCTCTTACTCTATTCTTGACTTGCACAAGCGGATTTAGTCAGCAGGTTACTACTCAGGATTATAAGATTTATACCGATATAATCCGTACAGAATCTATGGCATCAACGGCAGCCATTGTGGTCATCAAAGAATTGGTGAATGAACAAGACTCTGAAATGGTTGCTTCAGCATTTAAAAGCAACGACCTAAGCACGTTGGCTAACATCTCACATGAGTTCCGATTTGACTCGGCAAGCGTAAATGCCTTGAATAATTATTTTATTCACAACACCTCTGCTATCAGTCTTGAAAACAAGTTCATAAGTCCAATTCCTGTACAACTCATTGCAAAAAAAGTGTTTGATACTTATTTAAAAAAGAACATCAATAAGGGTTGGAAGCATTTTTACACCGCTTTTCCGGGTTCTGAAGGGGTTTTTGAATTCTCGAAAATTACTTATTCTGATTCCAAGGACAGGGCGGTTACCTATCGTGCAATACGCCGCAATGGTCTGAATGGCAACGGGGCCCTACTTGTTCTTGAAAAAATTGGCAATGATTGGAAAGTGAAATACAATTTTAATCTGTGGAATAATTAGCCTATTTAAGGTAACGGATTAAGTACCATCTCCAAAAACACAAATTAATTTTGGCAGGTAATAAACCCGCCCTGCGCCGCACTGGCTTAGCCCGCCGCGGGGCCCTAACGGCCGCCGAAGTGGCGGCGCGCAGCGAATTAATTAGCGCGCAATTATTTCAGCATTTTCCGGTGGCGGCGTGGCGGTGGCTGCACGTGTTTCTGCCGTTAGTTAGCAAAAATGAGCCGGATACCTGGGCGGTTATTCGGCGAATTTGGGCCGATTTTCCAGACTTGCGGTTAGCTGCGCCGGTGGTGCAGCCCGACGGTATCTCGCTGAACCACTATAAATTGACTGCCGCTACGCCGCTGGTGGCCAACCGTTGGGGCATCCCGGAGCCGGTGGGGGCCCCAGCGGCGGCGGTGCCGCCCGCGGCCTTCGATGCGGTGCTGGTGCCGCTGCTGGCCTGCGATACGCACGGGCAGCGCGTGGGCTACGGCGGCGGGTTTTACGACCGGTTTTTGGCGCAGTGCCGGCCGGGCACCGCCTTCATTGGGCTGAATATTTTGAACGAGCCGCCGGGGGCCCCGCTGGCCGACGCGCTGCCCACCGACGTGGCCCTGACGGCCCTCGTGACGCCGGCGGGCGTGTGGCATTTTTAGGGCCTCTGGCGGGCCGAAAATAAATAGTGGCTGGGGGCCCTAAAGCCTGCAATAAGGGAATATAGCGGTGCGTTGGTGGTTCATCTTCCACTCATTCGCCCCGTCGCTTATGGCCGCCCTCGAACCGAAAGCCTCCGCCCCCGCTCCCACCGGCCGCCGACGAAGCAAGAAGATGTCGACCCGCATCGACATGACACCGATGGTGGACCTCGCGTTTCTGCTGCTCACGTTTTTCATGCTCACCACCACGTTTGCCAAGCCCTACGTGATGCAGCTAACCATGCCCGTGCCCGACGACGAGCACTCAGTTGATGTGGCCGCTTCGAAAAGCCTGACCGTCATCCTGGGCAAAAACCACCGCGTGCATTACTACTT
>JALYUI010000093.1 GCA_030853845.1 Bacteroidota bacterium
ACGATGTGGAGCACCTGGGCGACAAGTTTTACATCCGCACCAATCTGGGCGCGCCCAACTACCGGCTGATGGTGACGCCCGTAACGGCCACTGGCAAGTCGGCCTGGGCCGACGCTATGACCCGCCACCCCGAAATCTTCCTTGACCGCGTCGAAGTATTTAGCAACTACCTGGTGCTGAACGAGCGCAAGGGCGGCCTGCGCCAGCTGAAAGTGGTGAGTTTGAAGGATAAGCAGGAATATTATATTCCGTTTGAGGAGGCCGCCTACACGGCCACCATTGGCACGAACCCCGAAATGGATACGCCGGTGCTGCGCTACAACTATACTTCACTTACCACCCCGCCGTCGATTTTTGAGTACGACATGAGTACGCGCACCGGCACGCTGGTGCGGGAGGAGCCGGTGCAGGGCAACTACAACAAGTTTGACTACGTGACGGAGCGCGTGTTCGTGCGCTCGCGCGACAACAAGTTCATTCCCATGGCCCTGGTGTATAAAAAGGGCACCAAGCTCGATGGCAGCGCGCCGCTGCTGCAATACGCCTACGGCTCCTACGGCATCTCGCTCGACCCCACCTTCAGCGCCGCCCGGCTGAGTTTGCTGAACCGAGGCTTCGTGTACGCGCTGTGCAACATCCGGGGCGGGCAGGAAATGGGCCGGCAGTGGTTCGAGGACGGCCGCATGGACCACAAAATCAACAGTTTCAACGACTTCATCGACTGCTCGCAGTACCTCACCCACCCGCAGGAGGAAACGGTGGGCCGAACCAAGGTCACCAGGCACTTCACTTCCAAAGACAAGCTGTTTGCCATGGGCGGCAGCGCTGGCGGCTTGCTAATGGGCGCGGTGGTGAACATGCGCCCCGACCTGTACAAGGGCGTGATTGCGGCCGTACCGTTCGTGGACGTGGTTACGACGATGTCGGACCCCAGCATTCCGCTCACTACCAGCGAGTACGACCAGTGGGGCAACCCCGCCAACGAGGAGGATTTCAAGTACATGCTCTCATACTCACCCTACGACAACGTGGAAAAGCAGGCTTACCCCAATATGCTGGTAACCACCGGCCTGCACGACTCGCAGGTGCAGTATTACGAGCCGGCCAAGTGGGTGGCCAAGCTGCGTGCAACGAAGACCGACCAGAACCTGCTGCTGCTACACACCGACATGGCCGCCGGCCACGGCGGGGCCTCGGGCCGCTTCAAGTCGATTGACGACACGGCCCGGCAGTACGCCTTTATCCTGATGCTGCTGGGGAAATTACAGTAGCATTTGGTAGAAAACTTATGATAGAACGTCATGCTTCGGCAAGCTCAGCATGACGTTCTATCATATTTTCGCTCTTACCGGCCGCCTCATCCCGCCCATAATCTACCCGTAACCTACCTTTGGGCTCCCATCCGCGCGCACCCATCCCACCCGCGCGCAAACCCCTGCTCATGCCCGACCCGCACGCCCACGCGCACCTCTCCAAAACCGAATTGCTGGCCCGCAAAAACGAAGAAGCCCTGCTCGGCGGCGGCCAGGCCCGCATCGATGCCCAACAAAAAAAAGGCAAGCTCACTGCCCGCGAACGGGTTGATTTGCTGATGGACGAAGGCTCGTTCGAGGAAATCGGCAAGTTTGTGATGCACCGCTCCAAAGACTTCGGCCTGGATAAGGAGCACTACCTCGGCGATGGCGTGATAACCGGCTACGGCACCATCAACGGCCGGCTGGTGTATGTTTTCTCGCAGGATTTCACGGTATTCGGCGGCTCGCTGAGCGAGACCCACGCCGAGAAAATCGTGAAAATCATGGACCTCGCCATGAAGAACGGCGCGCCCGTGATTGGCCTCAACGACTCGGGCGGTGCCCGCATCCAGGAGGGCGTAGTGAGCCTGGGCGGCTACGCCGACATCTTCTACAAGAATACGCTGGCTAGCGGCGTAGTGCCGCAGCTTTCGGCTATTATGGGGCCGTGCGCGGGCGGCGCGGTGTACTCGCCGGCCATTACGGACTTTATTCTGATGGTGGAGAACACGAGCTACATGTTTGTGACCGGCCCCAACGTGGTGAAGACCGTGACCCACGAGGAAGTGACCAGCGAGGAGCTGGGCGGCGCCAGCACCCACTCGGCCAAGAGCGGCGTGACGCACTTCTCGTGCGCCAACGAGGTAGTGGCCCTCAACCACGTGAAGCAGCTGCTGAGCTACATGCCGCAGAACTGCGAGGAAACTGCCCCCCACCAGACCTACGAAGCTAATGGCGATGAAAGTCGCCCCGCGCTGGATAAGCTGATTCCCGACAACGCCAACCAGCCCTACGACATGCGTGAGGTGATTGAGGGCATCATTGACACCGATTCCTTCCTGGAAGTGCACCAGAACTTCGCCGAGAACATCGTGGTGGGCTTTGCGCGGCTGGCGGGCCGCAGCATCGGCATCGTGGGCAACCAGCCGGCCGTGCTGGCCGGCGTGCTCGACATCAATGCCAGCACCAAGGCCGCCCGTTTCGTGCGCTTCTGCGACGCCTTCAATATCCCGCTGCTGGTGCTGGAAGACGTGCCCGGCTTCCTGCCCGGCACCGACCAGGAGTGGCGCGGCATCATTACCAACGGGGCCAAGCTGCTCTACGCCTTCTGCGAAGCCACCGTGCCCCGCATCACCGTGATTACCCGCAAAGCCTACGGTGGGGCCTACGACGTGATGAACTCCAAGCACATCGGGGCCGATATGAACTACGCCTGGCCCACCGCCGAAATCGCCGTGATGGGTGCCAAGGGCGCGGCTGAAATCATCTTCAAGCGCGAAATCGCCCAGGCCGACGACCCGGCCGCCAAGCTCCAGGAGAAGGTCGACGAGTACCAGGAGAAGTTCGCCACGCCCTACCGCGCCGCCCACCGCGGCTTTGTGGATGAGGTGATTCTGCCCTCGCAAACGCGCCAGAAACTGATTCGCGCCTTCAGGATGCTGGAGAATAAGGTGGATACGATGCCGCGCAAGAAGCACGGGAACATTCCGCTGTAGTCATTTTTCGTCGTTAATCTTTTGCTGCTAAGCTTATGTACACCACGATTTCTGATTTCGTAACTGAGTGGCAGTATGAGGCTGCCGCGACAGAGAAACTACTGGCGGCCCTCACGGATGCATCGCTGGCCCAGCCGGTGGCCCCCGGAGGCCGGACGCTTGGGCGCATTGCCTGGCACATTGTGCAGACGCTGACCGAGATGCCGCACACTGCCGGTTTCCTGGCAGTTGATGAGCTGGCCGGTCAGCCCGTCCCGGCGAAGGCCGCCGAAATTCGGGCAGCCTACCACCGGCTGGCGCAGCAGGTGGCCAGCGCCGCTACGGCCAGTTGGACCGACGACCAGCTGCTGGATAAAATCCCGATGTACGGCGACAGCTGGCCCAAACGCGCCGTATTGTCCGTACTAATTCGCCACCAGGCGCACCACCGCGGACAGCTGACGGTGCTGATGCGACAGGCGGGCCTGCCGGTGCCCGGCGTTTATGGCCCCGCCCGCGAAGAGTGGGCGGCCTTTGGAGGCACCGCGCCGGAATAATTTTCATCGCTGACTATGCTCCCTATCACTACCCGCTCCTCCACACCGGCCGATGCGCCAGCCGTGCGGGCGCTCTACAAGCGCGTGTCGGCTAGTAGCGGCGGGCTGGCGCGGCAGCCGGATGAGGTGACCGACGAGTACGTGCTGCATTTTCTGAGCCGGGCGCAGGCGCAGGGCGTGGGGCTGCTGGCCGAGCAGGGCGGGCAGGTGGTGGGCGAAATCCACGTGTACTCCCCGGGGCTGCGGATTTTTGCCCACGTGCTGGGCGACCTCACCGTGGCCTTGGATGCGGCTGTACAGAGGCAGGGCCTGGGGCGGCGGCTGTTTACCGAGCTGCTGGCGGCGGTGCAGGCGCGGTTCCCACAAGTGCGGCGCGTGGAGCTGACGGCCCGCGAAACCAACGTCCGCGCCATTGGGCTGTACGAGCAGCTGGGCTTCCGGCGCGAGGGGCGGCTGGAAGGGCGGGTGGCGAGCGAGCCCGGCTACGAGGCCGATATTCCAATGGCCTGGCACGCGCCGGAGCCAACGCCGCAGGCTTAAACATCGTAGCTTATCGATTGTATTTCAAATCCCTAAATCAGTTCTACAAATGCGCCCAGAATCCTTCACCTTTCTCCAGAATTACCTCAACAACCCCTCCCCCACCGGCTTCGAAAAAGAAGGTCAGCAGATGTGGCTCGAATACCTCAAGCCCTACATCGACGAGTATTTCGTGGATACCTACGGTACGGTGGTGGGCGTGATTAACCCCAAGGCCAAATACAAGGTCGTCATTGAGGCCCACGCCGACGAGATTTCCTACTTCGTGAATTACATCACCAAGGAAGGCTACCTGTACCTGCGCCGCAACGGCGGCTCCGACCCGCTGGTGGCCCCGAGCAAGCGGGTGAACATTTTCGGTGAAAAGGGCATCGTGAAGGGCATTTTCGGCTGGCCGGCCATTCATGTGCGCAAGGTGGAGCAGGACAAGGCCCCGACCATCGAAACGGTGTTTCTGGACTGCGGTGCGGGCAGTGCCGACGAGGTGGCCGAAATGGGCATTCACGTGGGCTGTGTCGTGACGTTCGAGGACGAGTTCACGGTGCTGATCGACATGTTTTACGTGGGACGCGCGCTCGTTAACCGCGTGGGCGGTTTCATGTTTGCCGAAGTGGCCCGCATGCTGAAGGAGAACAACAAGAAGCTGCCCTTCGGCCTCTACATCGTGAACGCGGTGCAGGAGGAAATTGGCCTGCGCGGGGCCGAGATGG
>JALYUI010000108.1 GCA_030853845.1 Bacteroidota bacterium
CGCCAGAACAACACTGCGAGACACTGCGCTTTTAACACTGCGAAACACTGCGTGAAATCTTAACTACCCTTAAATGCCTGAACCCCAAAAAACCGTTCTAATCGTGGGCAGCGGCCTCGGCGGGCTCGTCTGCGGGGCCATTCTGAGCATGGAGGGCTACCGCGTGACCGTGCTGGAGCGCAACAAGCAGCACGGCGGCAACCTGCAGTCCTTCGCCCGCGACAAGCACCTGTTCGACTCCGGCGTGCACTACATCGGCGGGCTGGAGCCGGGCCAGAACATGTACCGCATTTTCCAGTACCTCGGCATCATGGACCGCCTGAAGCTGGAGAAGCTCGACGAAACGGCCTTCGATAAAATCGTGCTCGCCGGCGACCCGCGCACCTTCCGCTACGCCCAGGGCTACGACAACTTCATCGAAGGACTGGTGGCCGATTTCCCCGCCGAGCGGCCGGCCATTGAAGCCTACTGCGCCGAAATCCAGCGCATCTGCGACGAATTTCCGCTCTACAACCTCAACGAGCAGGCGCAGGGCCCGCCCACCGAAACCGATTCGCTGAGCCGCGACACCCAGCAGTATATCGCCTCGCTCACCGATAACGTGACGCTGCAGAACGTGCTCGGCGGCAACAACCCGCTCTACGCCGGCATCAAAAACAAGACGCCGCTCTACGTGCACGCGCTGGTGCTCAACAGCTACATCCAGAGCGCCTACCGCATCGTGGACGGCGGCGGGCAGATTGCCAAGTACCTGGCCAGCATCATCCGCCGCAACGGCGGGCAGCTGCACAACCGCGTGGAGGTGCGCCGCATTGTGGCCGCCGGCAAGCAGGTGCAATACGTCGAAGCCGCCGATGGCACGCAATACGCGGCCGACGTGTTCATCTCGAACGTGCACCCGGCCCAGACCTACGACATGCTCGAAACCGACCTCGTGCGCCCGGCCTTCCGCCGCCGCGTCGAGAGCCTCGAAAACTCCCTCTCGGCCTTCGTTATCAACATCACGCTCAAGCCCGAAGCCTTTCCCTACGAGCGCAGCAACTACTACTGCTACCTGAACGACGACGTGTGGACCAGCATGGACTACACCGACGCCACCTGGCCCCTCTCCTACTCCATCTTCTTCTCGGGCACCTCGCGCACGAAGGGAAGCCAGTCGGGCTACGCCGAGGGCATTTCCATTCTGGCCTACATGAAATACGAGGACGTGGAGCCCTGGAAGGACAGCTTCAACACGGCGAAAGAACCCACCGAGCGCGGCGGCGGCTACGAGGAATTCAAGCGCCGCAAGGCCGAAGCCCTGCTCGAAAAGGTGTACCTGCGCTTCCCGCACCTCAAGAACGCCATCAAAAGCTACTACACCGCCACGCCGCTCACGTTCCGCGACTACATGGGCACGGCCGACGGCTCCATCTACGGCATCGCCAAAGACTACACCGACCCGCTGCGCACCTTCATCTCGCACCGCACCAAGCTAGCCAACCTGCTGCTCACGGGCCAGAACGTGAACATGCACGGCGTGCTCGGCGTGTCCATCAGCGCGTTGGTAACTTGCTCCGAATTGGTGGGCCTGCCTTATTTATTACAGAAAATTGATGATGCGCAAACTGTTTAAGTGGCTGGGGCTGGGGCTCCTCACGGTCGGGCTGCTGCTCACGGGGGCCATCGGCTACCTGTATTGGGCGGCGGTGCACCACCACCCCACCCCGCCCGCCAGCGCCCTGCTAAGTCAGCAGCCGCAGTCGCTCGCCAAAAACTCCACCGTGCTCGGCCCCAACTGGCTGCGCCAGAGCCGCAGCGGCTGGTGGGAAATGCACCTCGAAGGCGGCCCCTACGAGCGCGGCCTGGCCAACGGCATCCTCTGCCGCGACCTCTGCGAGTATCAGGAGGAGGCGTTCGTGGGCCAATTGCGCCAGCTGGTGCCCTCGGCCTTCTACCGCCAGTTTTTGAAGTACATGATTGCCGTGTTTAACCGCCACCTCGACGGCAGCCTGACCGAGGAGCAGCGCCTCGAAATCTACGGCGTGGCCCAGACGGCCAACCCTAAGTTCGACGAAATCGGGCCGGCCTACCCGCGCCTGATGAACTACCACGCCGCCCACGACATCGGCCACGCCCTGCAAAACCTGGCCCTGGTGGGCTGCTCGTCGTTTGCCACCTGGGGCGATAAATCGGCCGATGGCCAGCTGCTCATCGGCCGCAACTTCGACTTTTACGCCGGCGACCGGTTTGCCGACAACAAGGTGGTCGATTTCGTGACGCCCGCCCAGGGCCACCGCTTCGTGACGGTGAGCTGGTGCGGGATGTCGGGCGTGGTGTCGGGCATGAACATGGCCGGGCTCACCATCACGCTGAACGCGGCCAAGTCGGAAATTCCCACCGGCTCGGCCACGCCCATCTCGCTGCTGGCCCGCGAGATTCTGCAATACGCCGGCACCATTGACGAGGCCCTGGCCATTGCCCGCCAACGCCACACCTTCGTTTCGGAGTCGCTGCTTATCGGCTCGGCGGCCGACAACAAGGCTGTCGTCATCGAGAAAACGCCCGACGCGCTCGACGTGTACGACCCCGGCCAGCAGTCGCTCATCTGCACCAACCACTACCAGAGCCCCGGCCTGGTAAACACCGCCCTCAACCAGCAGAACATGCGCGAAAGCGCCTCGGTGTACCGCCAGCAGCGCATTGCCGAGCTGATGGAGCGCGCTGGCCCCCTCAGCCCCACCAAAGCTGCCAGCATCCTGCGCGACCAACGCGGACTCGGCGACCGGTTCATCGGCTACGGCAACGAGAAGGCCGTGAACCAGCTCATCTGCCACCATTCGGTGATTTTCCAGCCCGCCAAGCGCATTATCTGGCTGGCCGCCGCGCCCTGGCAGCTGGGCAAATTCGTGGCCTACGACCTCAACAAGGTGTTCGCCATGAAAACGCCAACCATCGACCACGAGCTGGTCGAAGTCGATTCCATCGCCGCCGACCCCTTCCTGCGCTCGCCCGGCTACCAGGATTTCGTGGCCTTCCGCGCCCTCGTCGCCCGCCTCAAAAACCACGAAGCCGTGGACCCCATGGAGCTTATCCGGCTGAATCCGGAGTATTACCACGCCTACGTGCTGGCTGGCGACGCGCTGTTTCGGGACAAGAAATTTGATGAAGCTCGGAAGGTTTATAGCATTGGCCTGACCAAGGAAATTGCCTCGAAGGGCGAAGAAATGCACCTGCGCAAGCAGCTGGCGAAGTGCGAGGAGCTGCTTCAAGGGGCTTGAGTTTCTAGTAGCAGCTCCAGTGCAACTACTAGCGTATTTTACGCCCCAGCGAACAGCAGTTTTTTAATGCTTCGTCACGAAGAACGTCCCGCTTATGCCTAGGTGGAGAACATTGAACAGTATTCCTCATAACTTAACTCAGAGTTTCTTTGGGACGGAGAGATATTATAATTGCGGTTATATGGGTGATTGGCTACTGCACGCGGCTAGGAAGCTGAATTTATCCGAAGCTTCCTTAAATATTTTATCTGCGACTTTTGAACCTGCCGAGTTAAACATTTATCCGTTAGTTTTAAATGCGCAATCCATAAGGGAGTTTATTCACAAAGAATTACTATCTAATGGATTTGAGGCAGATTTTATCACAGAGGCTCACATCGATTTTCAATTTCTTAATCCCAATATTTATTGGGTTGGTATTTATTGTTTCCCCAGACTAATTGATAAAACCGGCAGACGTTACGAGCCGGGGCGGATTATTGCAGAAGGACTTGAACCATATTTCGACCCTTTTGATGAAAGAAATATTTATCCAATAAATCATTAATTACTATTTGGCAGAAATACTTTACACCACTATCCATAGCATAAGTCCTACGCATCCCATGATACTTGGCCTCGGCATCGACTTGATTGAAACCGCCCGCGTCGCGGAGAAGCTGAGCCGTGGCCGTAGCTTCCGCGACAAAGTGTTTGCCCCCGCCGAAATTGCCTATTGCGACCAGATGGCCGACCCCGCCCAGCACTACGCCGCCCGCTTCGCCGCCAAAGAGGCCCTGCTGAAGGCCCTGGGCCTGGGCCTGGCTGCCACCTACGACCTGCACGAAGCAGCAGTTACCCATGATGCCCACGGTGCGCCCCGCTTCGAGTTGACCGGCGAGCTGGCGCGGCTGGTGCAGGACCGGGGTGTGGCCCGCCTGCACCTGAGCATGTCCCACATTCAAGCGGCAGCCTCGGCCGTAGTCATTCTCGAAGCCTGATATGTCGCCGCTGGAACACGCCTCGCAAGTGGAAATTGCTGCTTACCAAGATACCGCGCTGACGCAGCAGCTGGCCTATTTGCAGGCCAATTCGCCCTTCTACCAGCGCCAGTTCACGGCGCTGGATTTCGATGTAGCCGACATCCGCACGGTGGCCGATTTGGCGCGGCTGTCCACCACCAGCAAGCAGGATTTGCAGGAGCACAACTGGGATTTCCTGTGCGTGCCGCGCCGCGAAGTGGCCGAATATTGCAGCACCTCGGGCACCCTGGGCCACCCAGTCACCGTCGCCCTTACCGCCGCCGATTTGGCGCGCCTGCACTACAACGAATACCTGTCCTTCGCCTGCGCCGACGGCCAGCCTGATGACCTCTACCAGCTCATGCTCACCCTCGACCGGCAGTTTATGGCCGGCGTGGCCTACTACGGCGGCATCCGGCAAACCGGGGCGGGCGTCATCCGCATGGGGCCGGGCAACCTCGCCGCCCAGCTCGACACCATCCGCCAGCTCGAACCGACCGTGCTGGTGGCCGTGCCGTCGTTCGTGGTGGCGCTGGTGGCCCACGCCCGCGGCACTGGCTTCAACCTGAATGCTAGCTCCGTGCGCCGCATCATCTGCATCGGCGAGAGCATTCGGAATGAGCAGCTGCAGCCCAACGCCCTGGCCCGCCGCATCACCGACGGCTGGAACGTGCAGCTGTATTCCACCTACGCCTCCACCGAAAAGCAGACGGCCTTCACCGAGTGCGGCCACGGCCGGGGCGGCCACCACCAGCCTGAGCTGCTGATTTTTGAAATCGTGGACGAGCAGGGCCAGCCGCTGCCCGCCGGACAGCTTGGCGAGCTCACCATTACCACGCTGGGCGTGGCCGGCATGCCGCTGCTGCGCTACCGCACCGGCGACATCTGCACCTACGACGACGCACCCTGCGCCTGCGGGCGCACTACCCGGCGGCTCGGTCCCATCGTGGGGCGGCAGCAGCACCTGCTCAAGTATAAAGGGACCAGCCTCTATCCGCAGGCCATTTTCAACGTGCTGCACACGTTTGCCGACGTGGTGGCCTACGTGGTGGAAGCCCGCACCTCCGACCTGGGCACCGACGAGCTGGAAATCAGCGTGGCGCTGGCGGCCAGGGTTGTCGAAGACGACGCGCTCAACCGCCTACGGGCGGCGTTGCGGGCCGGCCTGCGCGTGTTGCCACCGCTGCGGGTGCAGCCGCTACCGGATATTCTGGCCCGCCAGCAGGCCGGCGACCCGCGCAAACCCGCCCGCTTTATTGACCGTCGGCGAACTCGGCTTCCATTCGAATAATCTTGGCCAGGGGCTTTAGCACGCGGTCGTGCTGGCGCACGAAGGGGTTGTTGAGGTCCCAGACGTAGCCGGCCAGCACCGAGCAAATCTGCTTTTTGATTTGCGGGTCGGGGTTGGGAGCGAAGATGATGTCCTGCAAGGAGCCGTCGTACCAGCCCATCACGTACGAGCGGAACGTGTTGACGCCCTGCTGGGTGGGCTCGACGTACTCGCGCTGCCAGTCGATGGTTTCGCCGGCCAGCTGCCGGCACACCAGCGTGGCCGCCTTGTGGCCCGACACGGTGGCCAGCGTCACGCCCGAAGAGAAAATCGGGTCCAGAAACTCCGTCACGTTGCCAGTGAGCACGAAGCCTTCGCCAAAAAACTGATTGGTCGTAACCGACCAGCCTTCCAGCGTGCGCGGCTCGAATACGAACGCGCTGTCGCCGAAGCGCTTGTTGGTGTAGTCGTCGGATTGAATGATGGCGCGTAGCATCTCGTCGGGCGTGCCCGAGAACTCTGCAAAAAACGACGGGTCGGCCACGAAGCCCACCGAAGTTTTGCCGGTCGAGAACGGAATGACCCACACCCATACGTCGGGCCGGTGGGCGATGACCGTGATGCGGTTGGGCTCGTCGAAGAGGAAGCGGTTGGGGTCTTCGAAGTGCGCAAACATGGTTTTACGCCCCGGCAGATTCGACGGCCGGTCGAGGTTGAACAGGCGCGGAATTACCCGCCCGTAGCCGCTGGCGTCGATGAGGAAGCGGGCCTTAATTTCCTTTTCGGAGCCGTCGGGGCAGGTAACGCGGGTGGTCGAGTCGGTACCGTCGAAGTGGATGGCAGTGACTTCGGTTTCAAACTCTACGGGCACGCCCATGCGCTGCACCTCGTCGGCCAGCGCCTGGTCGAAATTGGCGCGCGGCACCTGCCAGGTCTGGCTCCAGCCCTCGGTAAACTTGTTGGCAAAGTCGAAGTCGGCCACCTGGTCGCCCTTCACGAACTTAGCCCCAAACTTCTCCTGAAACCCCTGCGCCCGCAGCGCCGGCAGAAACCCGGCCGCGTCGAGGGCTTCCATGCAGCGCGGCAGCAGGCTCTCGCCAATCACGAAGCGCGGGAATTTGATTTTCTCCACCATTTTCACCGAGTAGCCGGCTTGCTTCACAATGGAAGCCGCCACCGAGCCTGAGGGGCCCGCGCCAATCACCAGTACGTCGACGTGCTCAACAGTCATATGCTCTGCCTTATAGAATCGGGACCCACCTGCTCGGCAATAATTCTTGCCCAGCGATGCTGCCACCAAAGATAACAGGTCAGCCAGGGCTGTAGCAAGGCACCGCTTATAGATTTTTCCGCCCAGGGCGCCGAAGCAAATACGCCAAGGCCCACAACGAATTACTTCCTTGCTGTTGGTAAAGCGTTGTAAGCCGACATCAACGTCGCTACGGGCAGCAATTGCTGCTTTCGCGCCTTCCCACGCAACCGCAAATGGCTCGTATCAACCGGTCACACACGGGTATTTCCAGCCGAGTTACCGGTCGGGTGGCGGCAGCGCAGCAGGTCGTAATGGGATGGGCGAGCACCTTGCCATTCAGCCGAAAACCGCCTGCCAAACAGTGCTTGCTAAAACATCATGTTTCGTTAACGCCTTCGGTGTCAACCCCGCCGCCCCAATTGCGTTTCTTGCCGGCAAGTAACCAACTACCGCAATGCAACAGGAAGAAGCCGAGCCCCGCCAAAATTTTGTGGTTTACCTATTTATGGGTGCGCTGGCCGTTGTTGGAATGTTGTGGTCCTTGTGGCGACACCTTGGGAAAGCCTAAAATCAAGGCGGGTCATGCGTAAACCAAAGGCATTATTTCTGGGCTGGCTGCTGGCCGGCGTACTGCTGCTCAGCCTGGGCTGGTGGCTGAATGGCCAGCCCGGCGAGCAGGCCACCGCCAAATGGCTGTCGCTGGCCGGTGGCCTGCTCGCCCTGGTACCAGTGGCAAGACTGCTCGGCCGGCTCGGCCGCAGCTCCCGCCCGGCCCCGATGGATTAGCGTCGGCCCCGGCCGATTACAGCCACCGCTTTATCGTTTCATCACATTGCGAAGAACCGCATTTCGGGGGTAGGCGGGCTGATAGTGCTGTGGCGAAAAGCACGTCTTTGCGGCCGGTGGGCGGGGCAATTGAGCCGCAGTGCTGTGCAATCAGGCGGGACACGAGTACGCTTCCCATTTTCCAAACGCAAAAAGGCCCTCGAAATGAATTCGAGAGCCTTTTCAATATCCTCAGCCAGCCCGGCCTAGCTCACGCCGATGGTTTGGGCGGGCTGGTTGGTGGCCGGGTTTTTCGGCAGCGTCACCGTGAGGATGCCGTCGGCGTAGCTGGCCGAAATGCCGTCGCTGAGCACCTTGCCGTTTAGTTGAAAGGCGCGCTCGAAGGAGGCATTGCGGAACTCGCGGCGGGTGTAGCGGGAGTCGGGGACAGCATCAGGGGCGGCAGCCGTGGCTTCGGCACCTTGGTAGGCAATGGTCAGCACGTCCTGCTGCACGGTGAGGGAGATATTTTCTTTCACCAGTCCGGCGGCGAAGAGGGTCAGCACGAAGCTGGTTTCCGTCGATTCGATGTTGACGGGTACGGGCTGCCAGGCCCCGCCGAAAAACCGGGCCCAGGGCGGGCCGCCCCGGTGGCCGCCCTGGGCGAAATGGCGGCCCCAGTGCCGGCCGCGGCCGCCGCAACCGGCGTAGTGTCCGTGAGATGTTTGCGAGTCCGATGCTTGTTGCGTGTGCATGAGTTGAATGAATTAGAAGATTGGAAATGAATGGCGCGTGCTTAAGCAACCGCCACGGTACGATGAGGCGCGGCCGAAGCCACGGTGGGCCGGAACCACTGATTGTCGATGGCGACCGGGCCGTCGGGCCGGGTCTCAAAGCCGGACCCAAAGCGGGCCATGCGGCCGGGCCGGAAGCCGCCGGCGAACCGGCGACGGCCACCGCGCAGCAGGCGGAACACAAAGCGCAGGGCCAGCACGACCCCGATTATTTTCAGGAGATTTTTCATAACGGGAAATGATGGAGTGAACAGGCGCAGGCAATGGGTCCTGGGCGCGAATGCGGGCCTTATTCGGGGCTAGCTCAGCCGGGCATTCGGAGGCGAAGGAGCCGTACTGGCCTTCATTATGGAAATCGAATGACCCGTCTCTTTTACTCTAACCAATCTGAATTTTTTTTCAACGACGGCTCCGGCGGCCGGGCTGTGGCCGAAAAACCATTCAACGGCCCAAGTGCACCAACAAAAAATGCCCGGCAAAGCCGGGCATCCTGTCCTGTATCAACCACCCGCGTTACGCCGTGGGCGGCGGGCCCTGGGGTGGGCCGCCCCAGGCCCGGGCGCGGCGCTGCCACTGCTGCCGGAACTGCCGCCGCTCCTCCTCGCTCATGTGCAGCCATTTTTCGCGGCCCGGCCCGTGGGCCCGGCCGCCGGAGCCGCCCCGGCCCGGCCCGTACGAGCCGAACAGCACCCGGCACAGCACCAGCAGCCCCACGCCCTGCCAGTAGCCGAGCCGGCCGGCATGCACGGCGTCGGGCAGGATGGCGTTCCAGAGCACCATCACCACGCCGCCCAGCGCCAGCGCGGCGGCCCCAGCCACCAGCGGAAAAAAGAAGAAGCGGCCCCACGGGCCCCGGCGTTGACGGAAATAAGTCATGGGCGACAAGTTAGTAGTTCATGAATTCCTGATACAGATTTTCGAGCCTCTTGCGCAGGTGCTTCACGGCGTAGCCCTTGCGCGAAATCAGGGTTTTGATGTTCTCGCCGGTTTCGTCGGCAATTTCCTGAAACGTGCGCTCCTCCAGCTCGTTTTGCACAAACACCTCGCGCTGGGCGGCCGGCAGCTCTTCCAGGGCCAGAAAAAGCTGGTCCCAGAACAGCTGGCGCAGGTCCTCGGCCTCGGGCGTGGGCGCCTCGGCGTAGAGAATATCGCGGAAGCTGAGCCCGCCGTCCTCATCCTCGTAGCTGTAGTCATCGAGCCGCTCCTCGCGCTTTTTGCGCGAACGGTCCACAATCTTGTTGCGGGCCACGCGGTGCAGCCAGCCGCTCACCTGCTCGATGGCCCCGAGCTCGGGCAGGCTGCCGAACTGGTACCACACGTCCTGCAAAATATCCTCGGCGTCCTCATCCGTTTCCACCCGCCCGCGCACGAAGGCAAACAGCTGCTTGCTGTACTGCTTCACGGTCTGAACGAGGGTTTGTTGGTTGGGCGAGGTCACGGGCACTATCGGGCGGCTAGTGCGGAAAACGATTCAGGGCTTCGCTTTACTTTAATTCACCTTGCCAAACCCGCGCTACTGCCGCCGCTCCCTTTATAACGGCGCTTCCTGAACACCCATTCGGGCCAGGCAGAAAGGTTGTAGCGTGGACTCTGCGAGTCCGCGCGTGGGAACAACTGGCTTAACGTGCCCACGCGC
>JALYUI010000111.1 GCA_030853845.1 Bacteroidota bacterium
TAATGACTACAAAATCCGCCGTACCGCCGTGGATTCCGGCGTGCCGTTGCTGACGAACGCGCGGCTGGCCAAGGCGTTTATCAAGGCGTTCTGCACCCTGGAGATGAAGGACTTGAAGATTAAGAGCTGGAACGAGTATAGGGCGATGTAATCGTTGAACGAGGAAAAAGAACGTCATGCTGAGCGAAGTTGAAGCATCTCTACCGGAGCAGTAATTCAAACTATTTTGCAAAGTATTCCAACCAGTAGAAACATAGTCTCTTTATTCAAAAGAATAAATGATGGTTGCTTTTATTGACATATTACCGCCAGCCACAATTGTGGAGTTAGACGAGTTAGAACGGTACGCTGAACTGACTTTTCCGGAAGCATATCAACAGCATTTGAAAAGCTATAATGGGGGACGCTGTGAGCCTAGCGTTTTTCACTTTATAGAAAATGGTAACGCCACCTCCTCTACAGTAGATTGGTTTTTACCCACACGTAAGGAAAGTTGGGGAAGCGTTCGAGACTACATCGAAACCTACAAAATCGACGAAAAACGCCTCCCGTTTGGGTTGCTGCCTATTGCACATGACCCAGGAGGTAATTTAATCTGCCTTTCCTGCGAAAAGGATGATGTCGGCAGCGCGTATTTCTGGGACCATGAAACCGAAGTAGATTATAATACAGAAGATGATAGTGTCCGGACTAACTTATACCACATAGCCAATAGCTTACCCCAGTTTCTAGCCTCATTGGTGGAGGAATTACTGGATTAAAATATTGAGACGAATTGTGGCGCTGGAAATTTGATAGACAGTATTTACTAAAACACGCGAGATGCTTCGGCTGCGCTCAGCATGACGTTCTTTTTGAGTTAAGACATACCACCAAAATGAAAACCTTCACCTCCTTCGCCGATGCTGGTGACTACAAAGCCCTGTTGCAGCAAGCTCTGGAAATTAAGGCCAACCCCTACGGCTACCAGCATATTGGGCGCAACAAAACCGTCGGCCTCATCTTCTTCAATCCCAGCTTGCGCACCCGGCTTAGCTCCATCAAAGCGGCTTACAACCTGGGGGCCCAAGCCTGGGTGCTGAACGCTGGGGCCGATTCCTGGACGCTGGAAATGACTGATGGCGCGGTGATGAATGGTGGCACCCAAGAACACATCAAGGACGCCATTGCGGTGATGAGTCAGTACTGCGATGTGCTGGGCGTGCGCACGTTTCCCACCCTCACCGACCGCGACGAGGACTATCAGGAAGTCGTTTTCAACAAGATTTTGCAATACGCCACCGTGCCGGTTATCAGCCTGGAAAGCGCCACCCTGCACCCCTTGCAGTCGTTTGCTGACCTGATTACGGTGGCCGAAACCAAGCGGAAAAAGCGCGTAAAAGTGGTGCTGACCTGGGCCCCGCACGTGCGCGCCCTGCCCCAGTGCGTGCCCAACTCGTTCTGCGACTGGTTCTCAGAAATCGACTGGGTCGATTTTGTCATCACTCACCCCGCGGGCTACGAGTTGGCCGAGCAGTTCACCAAGGGCGCCCGCATCGAGTACGACCAAATGAAAGCCTTTGAAGGCGCCGACTACATCTACGCCAAAAACTGGAGCAGCTACCGCGACTACGGTCAAATCCTCAGCTCCGACCCTGCCTGGATGGTGAGCGAAGCCCATATGGCCCTCACCGACAACGGCAAATTCATGCACTGCCTGCCCGTGCGCCGCAACGTAGTCGTTACCGACGCCGTGCTGGACTCGCCCAACTCCCTCATCATTCAGGAAGCCGGCAACCGCACCTTCGCCATGCAAACGGTGCTGCACGAGCTGCTGAAGCAGCGGGGATAACGGCGGGCTTTGCCCGTACCACCAAGCTGTGCTTGGTGGTACGGGCCCCTGGGGCAAGACCAAGCACAGCTTGGTGGTACGGGCCAGCGCCGCCATTTACACTAACTTGGGAACCGCTTTAAGAAGCTACCAATCGGGGCGCTGCCGATGCGCGGACCGTCTACCGGCAGCAGCAGCAATGCCTTGACTCGGTTGGGCGTGCTGCTGA
This sequence comes from Bacteroidota bacterium, assembly GCA_030853845.1. Classification (GTDB taxonomy): domain Bacteria; phylum Bacteroidota; class Bacteroidia; order Cytophagales; family Hymenobacteraceae; genus Hymenobacter. The sequence continues at coordinate 2,040 of JALYUI010000111.1, forward strand.
TGGCAAACCCGCTGTGTCAACTTCCCAAACCCCGGCCCCCTGAAAGCACTTGCCCTTTTCCTCCTCTCTGTCGGCCTGCTGGGGGC
>JALYUI010000665.1 GCA_030853845.1 Bacteroidota bacterium
CGCCCGTCCTTACCATTCCCGCGCCAACCGGGCCGCGCCACCCCGATGCGCAGCTGCTGCCGCCCCCGCCGCCCCGCCCGCTAGCCGCGCCGGAGCCAATGCCCGCCTTCGACGAAACCGTGGAGGAAATGGGGGCTGCCGAAGCCAGCGACCTCGACGCCTCGGAAGACGACCTGACCCTCGATGAGGACGTGCCGGCCACTGACTCGCCGGGCGCGGTGCTCCAGGTTGCCATGCCGGCCGGAACGGGCGTTTCCTTAGTTGCTTCTTCAGTTGCCAAAGCGGCTCCCGTTACCACTGCTGCGCGGGCGGCCGGCCCCGGGCTGCTGCCGCGCCAGCCCCGGTTCGATGGCCTGAACTTCCGCATGATTCAGTATGCCCGCCGGGCCATGCAACTGGTGGCCGGGCACGGCGATTTCGGGGTGATTTACGCACCCGGCTGGCCGGCCTGGCTGGCGGCGCTCGAAATCCGCAACCGCACGGGCCGGCCGCTGGTGCTGTACGCGGCCGCCCTGGCCAGCGACACCGCCGCGCCCGCCGAGCGGGGCTGGCTGCTCCACATCGAGCGCATGGCCCTGCGCCGCGCCCGCCTCGTGCTGGTGCCCGATGCGGGGATGCAGCAGCAGCTGTGCACCCTCCTCGGGGCCGACCTGGGCGAAGTCCGCATCGTGCCCGCCGCCGACGAAACCGCGTTGCAGCTGGTGCTGGCCGAAGTGGCCCTGGACTGAATCGGCCCGACCGGGCGTGCTTTCTTTGCGCTCTCATCAGCCATTTGTTTACTTGCCCATGCAGCCCGAACACGATTTTGAAGCAGTTTTAGAAGCCGGCGACGGCGATGGCGGCGTGTTCGTCGTGGTGCCGTTTTCGGTGGCCGAGGTGTACGGCACGCGCGGCCGGGTGCCCGTGCAGGCCACCTTCGACGGTTACCCCTACCAGGGCAGCATCACGCCCCTCGGCGACGGGCACCACGCCCTGCACGTGCTCAAGCAAATCCGCAAAGCCGTGGATAAGACCATCGGCGACACGGTGCGCGTGACCCTCACCCGCGATATGGCCGAGCGCAAGATGACGCCGCCCGACGACCTCGCCGCGCAGCTCGCCACCAACGCCAAAGCGGCCGCCTACTTCCACAAGCTGGCCTATACCCACCAGCGCGAATTCGTGCGCTGGCTCGAAGGCGCTAAAAAGCCGGAAACCCGCGCCCACCGGCTGGCCCAAACCATCGAGCTGCTGGGCCAGGGCCGCAAGCGCGGGTAGAGCCTGCCGGAACCAAGAGAAAGCACGTCATGCAGAGCGCAGCGAAGCATCTTTACCACGTAAGTAATCCAATCGATAAGATATACTATTGCGGGCAAGATGCTTCGCTGCGCTCTGCATGACGTTCTAAAAAACAGCGAAAACCCAACTGTATGAAAACCCGCTTTCTGCTGCCGCTGCTGGCCCTGCTGCCTTACTTATCGGAGGCCCAAAGCGCGGCCATCGACCGCGTGAACCCGACGAACTGGTGGGTGGGCATGAAAAACCCCCGCGTACAGCTGCTGGTGCACGGACCGGCCGCGGGCACGCTGGCCTACAGCATCAATTACCCCGGCGTGAAGCTGGTGAAAACCAACACCGTCGAAAACCCCAATTACGCCTTTCTCGACCTCGTTATCTCTCCCACGGCCAAGCCCGGCCGGGTGGCTATTATCGGCAAGAAAGGCAGCCAGACGGTGACGCAAACCTGGGAAATCCGGGCCCGCGACAAGTCGCCCAAAGGCCAGGGCGTGACGGATGCGGATTTCATCTACTCGGCGATGGTTGACCGCTTTGCCAACGGCGACCCGAGCAACGACAAGTTCGCCGACATGCGCGATACTAACCTCGACCGCGCCAACCCGTTCTTCCGCCACGGCGGCGACCTGGCCGGGGTAGCCCAGCACTTTCCCTACCTCAAGGAGCTGGGCGTGACGGCCGTCTGGCTGACCCCGGTAACGGAAAACGACCAGCCGCTCACCAACGAGGGTGGCACTATGCGCGCCTCCTACCACGGCTTCGGCTTTACCGACCAGTATAAGATTGACCGGCGCTTCGGCGGCAATGCGGGCTACAAAAGCTACGTGCAGCAGGCCCACGCTGCTGGCCTGAAAGTAGTGCAGGATGCCGTGTACAACCACGTGGGCAACACCCACTGGATTTTGCAGGACCTGCCCATGAAAAGCTGGCTGCACCAGTGGCCCACCTACACCAACACCAGCTACAAGTACGAGCCCATTACCGACCCGCACGCCGCCCAGATTGACCGCAAAGTCACGCTCAATGGCTGGTTCGTGCCTTTCCTGCCCGACCTCAATCAGCAGAACCCCTACGTGGCCAATTACCTGATTGAAAACGCCCTCTGGAACGTAGAAAACTTCGGCATCGACGCCTACCGCATCGATACCTATCTCTACAACGACCAGCCCTTTATGAACCGCTGCAACGCGGCGCTGCTGGCCGAGTACCCGCGCCTGCACATTTTCGGCGAGTCGGCGGTGCACAACGTGGTGGACCAGGCCTACTACACCCGCAACAAGATTGATTTTCCCTTCAAGTCGAACCAGCCCGGCGGGCTCGATTTCGTGCTCGAAGACGGCTTCCTGGCCGCGCTCAAGGAGGTGGGCACGCCGGCAGTAACTGGCTGGGACGGCGGCCCCCAGCACCTGTACCAGACCCTGGCCCACGATGCCGTGTACGAGAACCCCAACCGGCTCGTCACCTTCCTCGACAACTTCGACCACAACCGCTTCCTGTCCGAAATCGGCGACGATTTCGACCGCTACAAGATGGGCCTGACCTGGCTGCTCACCACCCGTGGCATCCCGAGCATGTACTACGGCACCGAAATCCTGATGAAGAATTTCAAGGACCCCACCGATGCCGAGGTGCGCAAGGATTTCCCCGGCGGCTGGCCCGGCGACCAGGACAACAAGTTTACCGCCGCCGGCCGCTCCGCCCGCGAAAACGAAGCCTTCGACTTCGTGAAAAAGCTCGCCACCTACCGCCGCGACCACCCCGCCCTGCACTCGGGCCAGCTGATGCAATACCTGCCCCAGGAGGGCCTCTACGTGTACTTCCGCTACGATGCCACCGGCACCGTCATGGTCGCCTCCAACACCACCGACAAGCCCGTCAGCCTGCCCACCGCCCGCTTCGTGGAGCGCCTGGCCGGCTTCACGAAAGCGCGAAATGTGCTTACCGGCGAAAGTCTGGGCAGCCTGGTCACGCTGGCGCTACCCGCCAAAACCGCCGTGGTGCTGGAGCTGCTCAAGTAGCGGCTTTGCCCGCCTGTTTTTTACTGGGAGATGTGCCCGCCGAAAGGGTACGGAGAAGGTTACGAAACTCATCCCCAATGGGCGTTTCGTAAACTTTGATTCATAGACGGGTTTCGTAAACTCGTCCAGCACGGCAGTAGCTTGCCGGCCACCTGGTATCGGGCCGCTGCTAGTGTTCATTGAAAGGAGCCTTACTTTGAGCTAAGTAAATCTGTTAATACAATGCGTCTCGCTCCTTTTTGCTTGGTCGGGCTAGCTACAATGATAATGGTGCCTGCTCTTTGTTGGGGCCAACATCTGCCGACCTTCGCGGCGTATCCCGCTCCGCCGGTCTATTCCGGCCGACACGTCCTACCGAAGTTGTTCCCTGAAACAGCGGCTTGGATGTTTCGAACCCGCATCCGGGAAGTGGCGCAGCGTCGGCCCAACTTTGCCGGGCATTACGTGCTCGCCACGTGGGGCTGTGGCGCAGAGTGTTTGAGTTACGTTATCGTAGATGTAGCCTCCGGCCAAGTGTACTTCGACGAAGTCTCGATTTGCTGCTGGGGCACCGTCGTTCCCGACTCGTTCGAACCCGTCAAATTTCGCCTTTCAAGCCGCCTTATCGTCTTCACCGGGTTGTTAGGCGAGGAAGGAAGCAAGGGGCCGCACTACTATAAATTTCAAGGCGGCCAGTTAATGGCTTTGCAGTAGCATCGACATAAATGCGTTCAGCGAAACGGTCCGAAGGTAAACCAGCTTAATCCTGTTCTAGCACTGCCCCAGTTTTTCTCATGCAGCTACCATAATCTGCTTCCTAGTCGAAACGCAAACGCCCGTTTTTCCACTCCCGCAAGACCATCTCCGCACTGAAAGCCACAATGCCAGGCTGCTTGCAGATGTGCTGGAGTACTGTAGTTGCTTGCTGCTCGTCATAAGGCAGCAAATGGGCCGCTGCCCAACTGGCCACGGAAAAGTCGTCGTCCTTGAGCAACGGCCCTAAGTGCATCATAGCCTCTTCTCCGTGTTGTTTGATGCCCCGATAAGCGCGCATGACCTGCTCGTACTGCTTATTGGCAGTTCTGGCATCCCCCCGCTCCGTCGCTTGCCCGTGCTGGAAGGCAGCTGCCCGGTATTGTTCTAGCAGAAGGGAAAGAGAAACCATTGGTTGTTTACAAAAAGGGTGAATACTTTGTGCTGGGGTTACCAATGGGCCAAGGCCACGCGCAGACGGTGTTGCATCCGGTCCAATTGGGGGCGCGGCCCCGGTGTTACCCGCAGCAGGTACTCCAGGTCGAAGACATTGGCACTATCGAACCCCGCCTGGCTGTAGGTGAACTCCCAGAGGCAGTAGGCTAGCCCGGCCGGCGTGGGGCGCAGGCTCACCCGGAACTGGAGGCGGCACACCTCTTCTACCAATGCCAATTCTTGGTACGCCCCTGCGGGCAGGCCGGCGTAGGTGCGCGCTTTAGGGGCCGGCCACTGCGTCAACCCGTGGTCCTCCGTTTCGTTGAGGCGGGTGTGATACCAGTGCCGCACCAAGGCTTGCCGCTCGGCCTCGGTGCCGGCTTCGGCCGGCCAGGCCAGCACGCCTTCGAAGGCCACGGAATCGGTGGCCACCACGCGGGGCCACTCGTAGTGCTTGGGCTGAGCCGCGGCGACGAAGCCACGCAATAAAAGCAGGGAAAGCAGCAGTAGGCACCAAGTCATTGCCGAAGGTACTGGCCGCATTCTACCTGTTAAAGATAACGGTGATATAAACAAACTTACTGATATCTAACATTTCCAAGCGCAATACCCGCGCTGTCGCCACCGACTCGGCAGGTACAGGCGGAGCTGGTGCTCGAACGTCTCCCACAGATAGCCCCTACCTACTCCCCATCTTCCACGCTGGCCCAGGTGGCATGGGCATCAGCTGGCGCGAGGGGTTGGTACTCTTCGAACAGCACGTTGGTCCAGCTTTCGTTTTTGACGTAGCCGGGGGCTTGCTGCCGGGCCAGCACCGCCGCGTGCACCTTTTGCAGGAAGCTGGAGCAGGTGGCGCGCCGCAGCTGCAGCGTTTGCGACAGCACCAGCGACGAGTAGTTGCCCTGCTGGGTGTGCACCACGAAAATGCAGTAGAGCGCTTTCACGATGTCGAACTTGCAGCGGTGCAGCGGCGTGTAGGCGGTGGCCGACTCGACGTAGCCGCAGCGGGTGCAGCGCTGGGCGAAGGGCTCGCGGGCCTCGCAGCTTTTTTCGTGGCCGCACTTGCGGCAGCGGAAGCCGGCGGTCCACTTTATCTCGGCCAGGTAGCGCAGGCAGGCGTCGCGGTCGGGGTAGGTGGTGCCGAATTCTTCGAAGCTTACTGCCTTGCTCAGCACGCGCGCTTCCTGGGTTTGCTGGAGGTCGCGCTTGAGCTCGTGGTTGAGCTGCTCGATGGTGGCGGCCTGCTGGTTGAGCAGGGCCACGGCATCCGACAGCTCGGCATTTTGGCCCACAATGGTTTGGGCGTGGTGGCGCAGCTCTTCGGTGCGCACGAGCACCTGCCGCTCCAGCTCGGCGTTGAGGTTGTCCTTGAGGTCCTGGTTGTGGCGCAGCTGCTCCACGAGCTGTTCCTGCACGCGGTGCTTTTTGCGCAGCTGCTTCAGCAGCTGCTGCTGGGTGCGCAGGGCGTCGTTGCGGATGTCCTGAATTTTCTCGCCCAGCGCGTACGATAGCACGAATACCTCCAGCACCAGCGCGATGTTCATGCTGTACACCGTGATGGGCTGGTCGCTCAGCAGCTCGATACCGAGCTTGCGGGCAATCAGAAACACCACGCTGATGGCCACCACCAGGTTAGCCACGAGGTAGAACCGGGCCGGCTTCGAGCCCTGCCGCAGGAGCAGCACCCCGGCAGCGTAGTAGGCCGCGTACGGCAGTACGTACAGCCAGTAGCCGCGCCCGCTGCGCAGCACCACGATGTCGAGCAGAATCAGGACCACGCTGAATACCGTGATACGCTTGAGCCAGGGGTTGTAGCGCGGCAGGCGCGGGCCGGTATCCAGAAAATAGTGCGAGTAGAGCGCGAACAGAAACAGCAGCAGCACGGGTGCGAAGTCGCTGATGAACAGGTTCAGCGCTGGGTGGTCGGGCCAGAGGTATTCGAAGCCCAGCCCGTCTTCGGACAGGAAAAACAGGCCGCAGCTGAGCACGTAGAGAATGTAGTAGAGGTAAGTGCGCTCGCGGACGAAGAAGAACAGGCACAGGTTGTAGAGCACGATAATGCCCAGAATGCCGTAGAAACTGCCGAGCCAGATGGAGTCGTTGCGCAGGTGGATGACCAGGTTTTGCTGGTTCCAGACGATGCTGCGCAGGCTGGTTTTGGTGGGCGAGCTCAGCCGGACGTAGTACACCTGCTCACTGCGCGCGGCCAGCTGCAGCGGAAAAATAAAGTCGCGGTACTGGTAGAACCGGCTGAGGTAGGGCCGGCCAGCCCCCGTCACCACGCTGTCGGGCGGCAGGCCGGGGCCGCGCGGCTGGTACCACGTCACGCGGGCCAGGTGCGAGTCGAACAGCTCCAGAAACCACTGACTGGCGCTGGGGCCGTCGTTGCGCACCCGAAACCGCATCCAGTACGCCGCGCCGGGCTGCCGCATGGTGTAGGGCTGCCCGGGCAGCGTGCCGAACCGGGCAGCTGCCGCCGGCTGCTGCACCTGGGCCAGCGTGAGGCGGCCCGTGGGGTCTTCCAGCACGTCGAAATAAACTTTATCGAGCAGGATGACTTCGGTTTTGGCATCAACCACCACCGGCACGGTGGCTTCGGCGCGCGCCCACTGCGGCCCCGGCAGCAGCAGGGCCATCAGCAGCACAAAGCGAAACAGGGTTGCGAAGTACATGGAATACAGTTGCGTAGGCACGTTGAAAGTAAAGATACGGCCGGGCCGCTTACGACCAAACCCCACGAAAAAGGGGAAGCCCAGCCATGCCGCGCTTCCCCCGAGCCTTTCGGTAGCTGCGCTATTCCTTGCTGAAGCGCCGCACCAGTACCGGCTGACCAGGGCCCGCCACCACCAGCGTGTACAGGCCGGGGCGCAGGGCCGACACGTCGAGCGCCGCGCCGGTGTGGGTGCCCTGCCAGACCGTACGGCCGGCCAGGTCGATGATGCGCAACGGGGCCCCGAGCAGGCTGGCCGGGGCGTCCAGCGTCAGGCGGTCGGTGGCCGGGTTGGGGTAGAGCAGCAGGGCGGCCGGCTCGCCGGGGCTGGCCGTGGCCAGGGCCGGGCGGCCGCTGGGGGCTTTGCTGATGCGGACCCAGTTGAGGTTGTAGCCGCCAGTCTGGGCATACACGCCGAAGTCGTAGGTGCCGGCGTTCACGTACACGGTGCGGGAAACGGTAGTCCAGTTCTGCCAGCCGCCGGTGCCGGGCACGGTGGTGCTACCCAGCTGAGTAGAGCCCGCGTTCAAATCCGAAGAAATGGTGCCGCCCCCGCCTCCGCTGGCCACCCGGTACTCGATAACGTAATTGCCCGAGGTGGGAAACGCGACCTGGGTGAACTTGAGGTAGTCGCCGGCATCGATGTAGCCCATGTCCTGGCCGCCGCCGGCATCGGAGCAGTTTTCCACCACCATACCGCTGTTCACGTTGGCATTTTCGGCCTGCAACAAAACGGAGCCTTTACTGATGCGCACCCAGTTGATGTTGTAGCCGCCGGTTTGGGCGTACACGCCGAAGTCGTAGGTGCCGGCGGCCGGCACGGTCACCACTTTCGACACGGTGGCCCAGTTCTGCCAGCCGCCGGTGCCGGGCACGGTGGTGCTGCCCAGCTGCGTGGCCCCGCCGTTCAGGTCGCAGGAAATGGTGCCGCCGGTGCCGTTGCTGGCCACGCGGTATTCCACGTTGTAGCTGCCCGGCGCCGGGAAGTTAATGTTGAATTTAAGGTAGTCACCGGCGTTAATGCTGCCCATGTCTTCGCCGCCGCCCGCGTCGGTGGTGGCTTCGGCCAGCATGCCGTGGCCGGCGTTGGCGTTTTCGGCTTCGAGCACCACGGCCGTATTCACCACCGGGGCCGCAGCCTCCTCATACACCCGCACGTAGTCGACGTACATGGTGCCGGGCAGCTTGTTCTCGTCAATGCTGGTTACGTTGGGGAAGTCGCCGCCCACGGCCAGGTTCAGCAGAATATAAAAGCGCTTCTGAAACTCCTCGGTGCTGCCCACGCCCCCAGCAATCTTGAAATCGTGGTAGCCTACGCCGTCCACGAAGGTGTGGATGTAGTTGGTGTCCCAGGTCATCGTGTAGGTATGGTAGCCGTCGGTGGGGGCCTGAATGGTACCAGTGGTGCCGTACTGCACGTGGCCGCCGTTGTCCCAGTGCTCGGTGGCGTGGGTCACGTTGTCGGCGTTCACGTGCTCCATGATGTCAATCTCACCACACAGGGGCCAGGGCCGGGCGGCGGTTTCGTTGCTGCCTAGCATCCAGAAACCGGGCCACAGGCCGCGCCCCAGGGGCATTTTGATGCGGGCCTCGACCTTACCAAACCGGAAATCCTGCAGGTTGCGGGTTTTCATGCGGGCCGAGGTGTATTGCCACGAGCCATTGACGTATTCCTTGCGGGCCGTGATGGCCAGCACCCCGCCGCCCACGGTGGCGTTGGCCCGCTGGTAGTTCTCCCACTCGTGGTTGCCCCAGCCACCGTTGTTGCCGGTGTCGAAATCCCAGTTGCCGGTGTTCACGGTGGTGCCGTCGAATTCATCGGCCCACACGGGGGTGGCCTTGTAGGTTTGGGCGTGGGCAGTGGCATTGCCGAGTACGGCTAGCAGCAGCGCCCCGCCAGTGCGAAAACGTTTGTTCATAAAGCGTGGGAATTGGGGAGAAAGTGGAGCACGCCGGACTGCTCATGCGGCCGGCGACTGGGCCAAATATATCCACCGGCTGTTACGCAACCACGCTTGAAAACTTGTTTAAACGCCTTAAAAACACGGTTTTCCATTTTGCCGTTACACTTCCGACACAAGTACCCGCTCCGCTTATGCGCCAATAAGCGCTGTAGGCGGGCAACGATACCGCACAGAAAATACGGCTTAGCAACAAGAAAAAACTTTGCAGAAGCCCGAATTATATTACCTATTTGGCCACGCCCGGCGCGAACTGGTTGCTTCTGTATAGGCCCCGGACCCAAGCCAGTCGCGACACGGAAGCAAGCTGATTCCAATGGCTTTTCCGCTTTGCTTTTTTGCTGGCTACTCCTACTTTACCCAGCTCGGTAGGTACCGGCGCAGCTGGTGTCCGAATATCGCGTACATGTGTTCACGGGCGAAAGCCGGGTATCCTGGCGACGTTACAGTTACCCACCAAAATGGGCATGGAATTGGGGTTATTGAAGCAACTATTTACCCTAAGCATTATCACTCGTTTAAGGCAAATTAAGCAACTTAATCAGTTAAAATATAACTATTTAAATATACTGAACCACTATGGACTGCAAGTCCATAGGTTCAGCGCAACCGGAATGAAATTCCTAGCCCAAGATAATATTGTCGTTGTCTTTGTTGGAGGCGTCCCGGTGATGTTCCAGGTATTGTTGCACCATTTCATCCGTGATATTGCCCGTACTCCACACCCCGTACCCGATAGCCCAGAAATGCCGCCCCCAGTACTTTCTGCGCAGCAACGGATACTCTTCTTGCAAGCGCCGTGAGGTACGCCCTTGCAACCGCTTGAGCAGGTCGCTGATGGACTTGGAAGGCGCATATTCGAGTGCATATGGACATGGTCTTTGCTCACCACCCCCTTCAGAATGCGCACGTCTTCGGCATCGCAGATTTGCTTGATAAGCTCTCGGCAACGGCGCTGCACGTCCCCCGTCAGGACATGGTAACGGTACTTCGTGACCCAGACCACGTGCGACGTCAGCCAGGAAACCGTAGGGCCACCCCGACGTTGCTCATGGCTCATAACGCAAACCTACGGCCGTGGGTAGCAACTGAAAGTCTTGCGC
>JALYUI010000142.1 GCA_030853845.1 Bacteroidota bacterium
CCCTCTTTTTGGGAGAGGGGGTCAGGGGGTGAGGTGAACGTCTGGCCGCCCTGCTTGTTACGAATAACAGAGCGTGGCGCGAAATACATAACAAGTCATGTTACGTATTTTGTGAGTCACCCCGTTATTCTTAACAAGCCCCCGCGCTACCGGTCCCGCGCTACCTACGCCGTATGCTACCCCTGTTTGCTCCCGCCCCGGCCGCGCTGCCCGCCCCGCTGGCTACCTACCTGCCCGCCCAGGCCCTGCCCGACTTTGCCGCCCGCGTCGAAAAGCTGCGCCAGTGGCAGCAGCGCATTGCCTCCGGCTACGTCACCAGCCAGAAGGAGGAAGCCCTCCAGGCCGAGTTCCTGACCCTGGTGTTCGGGCAGGCGCTGGGCTACGAGTGTGAGCGGCCAGACTACCGGCAGCTGCTGCTCGAAAAGAAAACCAACGTGGACGGCACCAAGCCCGACGGCGCCCTGGGCGATTTCGCCGCCGACGGCAAGGGCGCCCTCGGCGGCCCCACCCGCGCCGTGGTGGAGCTGAAAGACGCCCGCACCCTGCTCGACGCCAAGCAGAAGCTGGGCACCAAAGGCCGCGCCGAAACCCCCGTGGAGCAAGCCTTCAGCTACCCCTCCAAGATGGGGCCGAGCTGCCGCTGGGTTATCGTGAGCAACTTCGTGGAGCTGCGCCTGTACGCGGCCAACGACCAGACCCGCGCCGAAGTCTTCAACTTCCGCACCCTGCCCGACGAGGCCGGGGCCCTCGTGCGCTTCTTTGCCCTGCTGGGCGCGGGCCAGTTGCTGCCCGCCCCGGCCCAGCCCGAGGCCCCCCTCGACCTGGCCCTGCGCCAGCGCCAGGAGCAGGAGGCCCGCATCAGTAAGGCGTTTTATAAGGACTACCGCAAGGCCCGCCGCGACCTGCTCGACCACCTCATCGAGCAGAACCCCGCCGTGGCCCCGCTCGATTTGCTGCAACACACCCAGAAGCTGCTCGACCGCGTTATTTTCGTGTGCTTCTGCGAGGACAAGAACATTATTCCGCGCCTCACCTTCCGGCGCTTGCTCGATGCCGTGCGGGCCAACGTGTTTGACCCCGCCGACGACAAGATTTACCGCACCGTGCGCGGCCTCTTCCAGAGCATCGACCTGGGCAACCCCCTCGCCAACATCAACCGCTTCAACGGCGGCCTCTTCGCCCCCGATGCCGCCCTCGATGCCCTCGTTATCAAAGACCGCACCCTCGGGCCGGTGCTCAGCCTGGAGCAATACGATTTTGCCTCCGAGCTAAACGTCAACATCCTCGGCCACATTTTCGAGCAGAGCCTCGCCGACCTGGAGGCCGAGCGCGCCCGCCTGCTGGGCCAGGCCCCCCCCACGGCCAAGGAGGGCAAGCGCAAGCAGGACGGCATTTTCTACACCCCCGACTACATCACCCGCTACATCGTGGAGCAGGCCGTGGGCGGCTGGCTGCGCGAGCGCCGCCACGAGGCCGGCCTCGATGCCCTGCCCGAGCTGAGCGAGGCCGACCGCAAAACCATTGGCGTGAACCAGCAGACCAAGCGCCTGCTCGCGCCCAGCAAAAACGTGCAGCGCCACCTCACAGCCTGGGAAACTTACGGCCAGCGCCTGCGCGGCATCCGGGTGCTGGACCCCGCCTGCGGCTCGGGCGCGTTTCTCAACGAAGCTTTTGGCTACCTGCTGCGCGAGGGCCAGGTGGTGAACACGGCCCTGGCCGAGCTGCGCGCCGGCCAGTTTGAGGTGTTCGACCTCGACCGCCACATCCTCCAGCACAACATCTACGGGGTGGACCTCAACCCCGAATCCGTCCAGATTTCCCGCCTCAGCCTCTGGCTCCAGACCGCCAATCCCGGCCGGCCCCTCACCTCCCTCGACCACAGCATCCGCTGCGGCAACTCCCTCATCGCCGACCCAGCCGTGGCCGGCGAGCGCGCTTTCGACTGGCAAGCCGCTTTCCCCGAAGCCTTCGCCGATGGCGGCTTTGACGTGGTGGTGGGAAACCCGCCGTATGGCGTCAATATCACAGAAGGGAAAGACTATTTCAAGTCAGCATTTGCTTCAGCCGAAGGGCCATTTGAACTATACAAATTCTTTATAGAGCGAGGTTTGCAATTGACCAAGCAATATGGCTACATGAGCTATATCGCGCCCGATACATGGTATAATTTAAGCTACTTTAAAAAGTTAAGGGAGATAGTTTTGTCAAGATATAATCTGATAAAAATTAGCCAGACTTTATATGACATATTTCCTGATGCTACGGTCGATACATCTATATTTCTCATCAAGAATGAGTCTCCGATATCGCGCAATATGATAATTGTTTCTAACGATTTTAGTAAAGAAACTGCGGGACTAATTGGCCAAGGAAATCTTATTTCATCCAAGCCTGCTGACCCTCTCATCGATTCAATTCAACAAGACTGCGTTGAACTTGGAACAGTGACGGAAATATGGCGTGGTATGTCTGCTTATGGAGCAAAAATGCCTAATAGACCGCATCACACCCTTGTAAAACGTACAGAATTGGACCGTAAGACGCTCAATGGAGGTGATATTGGACGGTATTTTATTGCATGGAAGGGAGAATACATACACTTTGGGAAATGGTTGCATCGTGCGCGTCCTAGCTATATCTATGACCATCCAAAAATAATGATTCAAAGAATCAGAAACCCTAGTTTAAAACGTAGGTTAGTAGCTACGCTCGATTATGAGGAATATGTCAGCAGCGATGGAATATCGAATGTTCTAATAGCTGATGAAAGCAGGGAGAAATTTGATATTCGATTTATCTTACTGCTTCTAAATTCACAGCTCATTAATTATTGGTTTGGCTTCCATTTTAGTGATGTCAACATAAAGCCTGAGCAGCTTCGCAAAATTCCTGTTAAACCCATCACCCCCGCCGAGCAAGCACCCTTCATCGACAAGGCCGAGGCCCTGCTGGCCGGGCACCGCGCCCTGCACGCGGCCGATGCCGGTTTTGCCGCCCTGCTCCGCGCCGAGCTGGGCCTGACGGCTCCGCTCACCGGCAAGCTGGCCCTCACCGCCGAGTGGAAGCCCTGGAGCACGGCCCTGGTCAAAAGCATCGGCCGCCCCCTCAGCCTCACCGAGAAAGGGGAGTGGCTGCGGCACTTCGAGGCGCACCAGCAGCAGCAGGCCGCCGCCCGCCAGCACCTGGCCCAGCTCGATGCCGCCCTCGACCAGCTCGTGTACCAGCTCTACGCCCTCACGCCCGCCGAAATCGCGCTGGTGGAGGGGGGCGGGGCCGCCTAAGCCGGCGGGCTTGTTAAGAATAACGGCGGCGAGGCCAAAATACATAACGCGGGCTGTTACGTATTTTTGCTTCACCCCCGTTATTCTTAACAAGCCCGCTGCCATGCCCCGTCCCGCCACCAACCCCACCTCCCGCCTGGGCCGTTTGCGCCAGTATTACGGCCTGGGCCAGCACGAGCTGGCCGCCCTGCTGGGCGTGGCCCCCGCCCTGGTGAGCCAGCTCGAAAGTGGCCGCCGCGCCCTGAGCCGCGCCGTGGCCGGGCGGCTGGCCCCCTTTCTGGCCCCTCTCGAAGCCGAAGCCGCTCCCGCGCCGGCCGAAGCGCTGGCC
>JALYUI010000173.1 GCA_030853845.1 Bacteroidota bacterium
GGCCAGCGCTACGGGCGGCGGCGGCTCGGCCCCGGCCGGGGCGAAAGCGCGCAGCCAGCGCCCGGCATGGCGGGGTAGGGGGTCGCGGCCGATTTCGACCTGCGCCAGCTGGGTCCGGCTCAGCCCCAGCCAGGTGGCCAGCTCCTGCTGGCTAAGGTCAAAGCGGGTGCGCAGGTCGCGCAGCTGGCGGGAGGTGCTCATGGGGCGGGGCGGGGGAGAACTCACACTTTTCGCAGGGAACGCAAAAAGTGTGAGAACGGTATGCGACTCACACTTTTTGCGTTCCGCGTGGTTTTTTGTGAGAACGGTAGCAGTCGGCCCGGGGAGCGCGCCCGTACTATCCGGGCGGCGGTCGAAGCAAGGTGAATTACAGGCCAGCCAACTAGATTTGGCTGCTGCTTACGCCAAGGCCGGACCCTGCCGCTTAACCAATCCTGCTCCTTTCCCATGCTTCATTGCCCCTCCTCCTTACTTCCCTGGTCGCTACGCATCGGCTTGCTGCTGGCTCCGGCCGGAATGGCGCTGGCCCAGGCCCCGACTATCACTACCGTGAGCCCCGGGGCCAATGCCCTGGCGGTGCCCCGCGCCGGTGCCCTCACCATCAGCTTCAGCCAGCCCCTGACCGCCGCCTCGGCCAGTGCCCTGAAAGTATTCAGCGCCCAGCGTGGGGGGCTGCGCTCCCGTGGGGCCAACCCGGCCGTGGTAAGCGGCAGCACGCTCAGCTTCGCGCCCGCTGCCTACCCGTATCTGCCGGGCGAAAAGGTGCAATACACCGTAACGACAGCGGCGGCCAGCAGCGGCGGGGCACTGGTGCAGGGCCGGACCGGGCAATTTGCGGCGGCGGTAGGCGGCACGGGCCGGGGAGTATTCAGCGGGGGCTCCGACCCGACGGTGGGTGCCGACCCGTTTAGCGTGACGGTGGCTGACCTGGACGGCGACGGCGACCTGGACCTGCTCACGGCCAATTTCCAAAGCACCCCCAGCGCGGTGAACGTGCAGCTAAACAACGGCAATGGCACTTTTGGCGGCAGCCAGAACGTGGGCGTGGGCCGAAATCCATTTCAGGTGGTGGCGGGCGACGTGGACGGCGACGGCGACCTGGACCTGCTGACGGCCAACTTTGGGGCCTCCTCCGTCAGCGTGCGGCTGAACAACGGGAGCGGACTGTTTAGCGGCAGCCAGGAAGTAAGCTTGAACAATCCTTCGGCAAATGTGGCCCTGGGCGACGCAGATGGCGATGGCGATTTGGATTTGTTTGCTTCCGTGCCGAGCAGCGGCGTGGTGAGCGTCCGCCTGAACAACGGCACGGGCACCTTTAGCGGCAGCCAGGACGTGCCTGTGGGCACCCGTCCCTACGGCCTGGCGCTGGGCGACCTGGATGGCGATGGCGACCTGGACTTCCTCGTGACCAACAACGCCATCAATGGCAGCGGCACCGTGAACGTGCGCCTGAACGATGGCACCGGCACTTTTGGCGGCAGCCAAAGCGTCGCGGTCGGCATCAACCCCGTCAGTGCGGCCTTGGGCGATGTGGACGGCGATGGCGACCTGGACTTCCTTGCCGCCAGTTTTATTTCCGCCGGCACCGTGAGCGTGCGCCTGAACGACGGCACCGGCACCTTCAGCGGTAGCCAGAGCGTGGCCGTGGGCAACAGCCCCAATAGCGTGGCCCTGGGCGATGTGGATGCCGACGGCCATCTGGACCTGGTCACGTCCAACGGGGGCGGCAACAACGCGAGCGTGTGCCTGAATCCCAACGGCACCGGTATTTTCGGCAGCAGCCAGAGCGTGAACGCAGGCACCTACCCCCACGCCGTCGCCCTCGGCGACCTGGACGCGGATGGCGACCTCGACCTGCTCGTTGCCAACGACGGCGACGGTACGGTGAGCATTCGCCTGAACGGTGGCACCGGCCCGCTGGCCGTGGCGGCCGGCCACCCCGCCACCGCGCTGGCCCTCTTCCCCAACCCGGCCCACGATATCATCACCCTTACCGGGGCAGCCCCCCAGGTGCCCATCGAAGTGCTCGATGCCCTGGGGCGCGTGCGGCTTGTCACTACGGCCGGGGCCGACGGCACGGTCTCTCTCGCCCTGCCCACGGGGCTGCCGGCTGGCATTTACCTGATGCGCAGCGGTGCGCGGGTGCAGCGCTTGCTGGTGGAGTAGGGGGGCAGCCTGAGCGCGTAATTTTGGCCGGTGAATAATCCATTCGTCCTGCCGCCGCTGCCCAACCTGCCCATCATCGCGGCGCTGCCTGAATTACGGGCCGCCCTGGCCGCCCACAGCCGCGTGGTGCTCGAAGCGCCGCCCGGCGCGGGCAAAACCACCGTGGTGCCGCTGGAGCTGCTGGCCGCCGCGTGGCGCAACCCCGACGACAAGATTCTGGTGCTGGAGCCGCGCCAGTTGGCCGTGCGTGGCGCGGCGGCCCGCCTGGCCCAGCTGCTGGGTGAGCCCGTAGGCCGCACCATCGGCTACCGCGTGCGTCTCGACAGCAAGGTGAGCCGGGAAACCCGCGTCGAAGTCATCACCGAGGGCATCCTCACCCGCATGATTCAGGACGACCCGGCCCTGGAGGGCGTGGCGGCCGTGGTGTTTGATGAGTTCCACGAGCGCAGCCTCAACGCCGACCTCGGCCTGGCGCTGGCGCTGGATGCGCAGGCGGTATTGCGGCCCGAGCTGCGCATCCTGATTATGAGCGCCACGCTGGAGGCGCAGCGGCTGGGGCAGTGGCTGCCCGCGCCGGTGGTGTCGTCGGCCGGCTTCCTGTTTCCAATTGACACGCACTACCTCGACCCGCGCCGGGCTTCCGCGCTACCCAACAAGCCCAACGAGCGACTAGCCGAGTTGGTGCCCAAGCAGGTGCGGGAGGCGCTGGCTACGCATGAGGGCGACATTCTGGTGTTCCTGCCCGGCGTGGGCGATTTGCAGCGCAGCGCCCGCAAGCTCGAATTCCTGCCCGATAACGTCGACCTGCACCTGCTGCACGGCGAGCTGCCCCTCGAAACCCAGGATGCCGCCCTGCGGCCCGCCCAAGCCGGCCGGCGCAAGGTCATTCTGGCCACTAGCATTGCCGAAACCAGCCTCACCATCGAGGGCGTGCGGGTGGTGATTGACGGCGGCTTTGCCCGGGTGCCGCGCTTCGTGCCCCGCACCGGCTTCACC
>JALYUI010000198.1 GCA_030853845.1 Bacteroidota bacterium
GGGAGGAACAGCCATGCCCGCAAGATAGCGCCTTGCCTGGCCCGTCGGAACCCGGCCTCGGTGGCCGGCCGCCGGGGCCGGGTTCCAGCAAAGTGCATAATGCCGGGTTGCGCAAAAAGGACGGAAAGAGGAAAATTATTGACAATCAAAAGGTATTGCGCCTGAAGGGCGCATATTGCCAAATTGCTTTTTTGATTTTGCCTAACTTGTACCGGGTTTATTTTCGGCCGATGGCGGGCACTATCGCTGGTGTTAAGCGTTTGGGAGGTATTCTCTCCTGTTGCCTCGCCCGCCGCCCCGCCCGTAATTATTGCCGTGTACCGATATTCTATGAAGCAAATTGTGACGATGGTGTGCGTTTTCCTGGGCCTGCTGAGCAGCAGCGTCGGGACGGTGTACGCGCAAACCAAACCGGCCCCGGCTACCCCGGTCGCCACCGCACCGGCCGCCGCCGCGCCGCGCTACCAGGCCGGCAAGCTCTCGACCGACCCGGCCCAGTACATCGCTGATGTGCAGGCCATGATGGCTAGCACCAACAACGCCGGCGCGCGCGTTATCGCGGCGCGCTTCCGGGAGCTGTGGGCTTCCAACAGCCTCACGGCCTCGCAGCAGGCGCGCATCGTGGCCATTTCGCAGACCATGCTGGCCAAGAAATTCCGGCCCCGGCCGCACTTCGAAACGTTGTACAATGCCTTGGTGAACGGCAAGGTACGCGCCCGGTTGGGCGACCAGCAGATGGACCAGTTTCTGGAAGTTTTAACACAAACCCTTGATAATGAAGCGCCTGCTGAGGCTGACCTGTTTCTGGCCAGCAGCAACCGCTTCTTCAACGGCGGTTACCTCTACCGCACCGGCTACAACTCGCTGCGCGCCGTGAACGGTACGGTATCGTTTGCCTACTCGCCGCTGGCCGTGCCGCAGTCGAACCTGGAATTTGGGGCCCCCGCGCCGGCTCCGAAGGCGGCCCCGCTGCCCGCTGCGGCCAAGCCAGTGGCCCAAAAGGCCGTGGCCGCCGCCAAACCCGCCGCCAAGCCCGCGCCCAAAAAGAAGAAACCCAGCAGCGCCGGCTGGGATACGGCCGACCTGTGGTCGTCGCCGAGCAACAGCGGCTGGGGCGACAAGGCCGACGATGGCTGGGGCGCGCCCGCCAAGAAAAAGCCCGCGCCCGCCAAAAAGCCCGTGGCCAAAGCCGGGGCCAAGCCCGCGACACCCACCACGCCCGTGGCCAAGCCAGTGTCGGACTTTGACCAGCCGGCGGCTTTCACGCCCTCGGCCCTGCCGTATGATGCCTACTCGCCGCCGCCCGTGCGCGGGCCGGTGCTGAAAGTAGAAAACGCCGACATGTTTATGGCCACCGGGGGCGACTCGGTGTTCATTAAGAAGGTAAGCGGCGCGGCCGTGTTCAACAGCCACCGTTTCGTGGGAACCAGCGGGCAGTTTGTGTGGTCCATTCGCACCAATCTGGTAACGGCCGACCTCGGGCCGTTCGACTTCGATATGACCAAGCCCGAGTTCACGGCCCAGCCCGTGACCGTTAGCTACCCCTACCTGCTCGAAGCGCCGGTGAAGGGCGCGCTTAGCTACAAGAGCGTGCACCGCAAGCCGGGCCAGGTCGATACCGGCTACCCGCGCTTCATCTCGCTCACCAACGATGCCCGCATCAAGAACCTGGGGCAGAACATTCAGTACCGCGGGGGCTTGTCGATGGCGGGCTTTAAGGTGCTGAGCGCGGCCCTCGATGGCTCGCTCTCGAACCTGACGGTGAGCCTGGACGGCAAGCCCAAGTTCCGGGCCTCGTCGCGGGCCTACGTGCTCGGCGATTCCATTATCACGGCCAGCCGGGCCGGGATTACCATTTACGAAGGCACCAAGGACTCGATTACCCACCCCGGCGTGCAGCTCAAGTACCTCAAAAGCCAGCAGCAGCTGAAGCTCTCGCGTGAGGAAGGCCTGTACAAGAACACGCCCTACAGCGACTCCTACCACCAGCTCGAAATCCGGACTGAGGCCCTGAACTGGGACCTGCGCAAGTCGTCGCTCGACTTCGCGGTGCTCTCGGCCAAAAACCAGCAGTCGGCCGATTTCGAGAGCAAGGAGTTTTTCACCAACGACCGGTACCAGCAGCTCAAGAGCATCAACCGCCTGCACCCGCTCCAGATGCTGGTGGGCTACAGCCAGGCCCGCGACAATATCAAGACCATAAACGTGAGCAACCTGGCCACCGACCTGGGCACCAGCGAGCCCAACATGCGCAGCGCCATGGCCGGCCTGGCCCGCGACGGCTACGTGGCCTGGAACTCGCAGACCGGCGATGTTACCATTCTGCCCAAGGGTGCGCACTACGTGGCCTCGGCCCGCGACAAAAAGGACTACGACCACATTGCCATCAAGTCCTTGTCGGGCTCAGGCAAAAACGCCACGCTCAACCTGAGCACCAATGAGCTGACGGTGCGCGGCGTGCAGCGCTTCAACTTTTCCGACGACTCGGCCACGGTGTACGTGCGCCCCGACAGCGCCATTATCCGCATCGGCCAGAATCGGAACATCACCTTCGGCGGCACGGTGGTAGCCTCGGCCATGCGCTTCAAGGGGCGCGATTTCAAGTTCGACTACGACGGCTTCTACGTCGACATGGCCAAGATTGACTCCATCGTGATTCGGAGCGAAACCCGGGACAAAAAGGGCCGCCCCACCGGAAAAAAAGCCGACTTTGCGCTCACCAACAAGGGTGCGGTGAGCACCGGCCGCCTCTACATCAACGACCCCAAGAACAAGTCGGGCCGCAAGAAAAAGGGCCAGTACCCGGCCTTCGACTCGAAGAGCGGGGCCAACGTGTACTTCCGCAAGCAGGACGTGCTGGGCGGGGCCTACGACTCGACGATGGTGTTCGACATTCCGCCCTTCCGCCTCGACTCGCTCAATGGCCTGAGCAAGTCGTCGGCCGGCTTCGAGGGCACGTTCCGTAGCGGCGGCATCGTGCCCGACCTCAAAACCAAGCTCACCCTCCAGGAAGACGGCGCGCTGGGCTTCGCCTACGACGTGCCGCGCGAGGGCTTCCCGCTGTATAAGGGCAAGGGCCGCGTGTTCGACAAGGTGCGCATGGACGGGCGCGGCCTGCAGGCCGACGGCATGATTAAGTATCAGACCGGCACGTTCACCTCCGAAAGCTTTGTGCTCTACCGCGACTCGGTGGTGGCCGTGGGCACGATGGGCGGCATCGCGGCCAAGCACTCCGACGGGGTCGATATTCCGAAGATGGCCCTGCCGCGCGGCTACATCATGAACTGGAAGGTGAAGCAGGACTCGATGTTTCTGAGCACGCCGCCCGGCTCCGATGCCCCCATCCGCCTCTACGCCAAAGGCGATGCGCGCAGCAAAACCATCTCGGCCTACAACTTCAAGGGCACGGCCCTGGTCACGCCCACCACGGTGGGCGGCGATGGCCGCCTCGACGGGCCGCAGTCCTACATCAAGTCGCCGGAGTTCACTTTCAAAAACGACAGCTACTCGGGCAAGCACGCCATGCTCAACGTGAAGTCGGCCGAAAACAACAAGCCGGCCCTGTCGGCCAGCGACGTGGCCTTCGACTACAACCTGAAGAATGGCTACGCCGATTTCAAGCGCGAGAAGGGCAGCAAGGCCAGCATCGACTTGCCGTACTCGAAGTTTCGCACCACCCTCAGCGGTGGGCACTGGGATTTCAAGAAGAAGCAGGTGCGCCTGCGCGTGGCCGCCGGCAACGACTCGACCAAATCGTACTTCGTGGCCACCAGCCCCAACCAGCTGGGCCTGAAGTTCAAGGCTTCGTCGGGCTTCTACGACCTGGCCAAGTACCAGATGAAGGTGGGCGGCGTGCCCTACATCGCCGCCGCCGATGCCTGGATTATCCCCGACTCGGGCCGCGTCAACATTCTGGCGGCCGGCCGCCTGCAGCGCCTGCGCAACGCCGACGTGCTGCTCGACTCGCTGGCCAAGTTCCACAAGCTCTACAACGGCAACATCGACGTGCTCTCGAAGGAAGCCTTCGCCGGCACGGCCGAGTACATCTTCAAAACGGCCCACGACTCGGTGGCGCTGCGCTTCGGCAGCTTCGGCCCCGACCAGGCGGCCGTGATGGCCGGCAAGGGCAAAAAGTTTAAGCACGACGACACGGGCGCGGCCGTGAGCTCGGAAAACGGCGCGGCCGAAGGCCCGGCCACCGTGGCCACGGCCGTGGTAACCAGCACCAACAAGTTCCAGCTCACGCCGCGCATCGGCTTCCGCGGCAACGTGGAGCTGAACTCGCGCCGCCGGGGCTTCGCCTTCAACGGGCAGGTGCAGCTGCAATTCGGCAAAAACCGCAGCCTGGCCCAGTGGGTGGCCGTGAAGGACTCCATCGACCCCAAAAACTTCAGCCTGAACCTGAACGACGTGAAAGCGGAGGACGGCGCGCCGCTGGTCACGGGCATCTTCCTGTCGGACCAGACGGACCTGCTCTACCCGCTCTACGCGGCGGCCGTGCCCAACTCGACCGACATTGCCGTATTCAAGGTGGATGGCAAGCTGCACTACGACACCAAAAATGAGGTGTACACCATCACCCGCAACGACATCACCGACCTGAATGCCTACGAGGGCTCCTGGCTGAGCTACAACGGCAACACCAACTCGCTCAGCTTCCGGGGGCCGATGAATTTCATCGCCAACAACATCAAGGACTTCAAGATGGTGGGGGCCGGCGTGGGCACGGCCAACCCCGACAGCGCCCGCTACGCCGTGGAAACCCTGCTGGGCTTCGACGTAACGCTGCCACCCAAGGCCCTCGACCTGATGGGCGCGGAGCTGGCCAAAACCACCAAAAACCTGCCCGAGGCTCAGACCGGCGCCACCAACGAGCTGTATAACCTGGCCCAGTTCATCGGCGACAAGGGTGTGGATGCCTACTCGCAGCGCCGGGGCTTCTCCGACCCGCTGGTGAAGCTGTCGCCCAAGCTGGCCCACACCATTGTGCTGAACCGGGTGAACCTGCGCTGGAACGACAAGCGCCGGGCCTGGTACTCGGTCGGCCCCATCGGGCTGGCCGGGGTGGGCAAGCAGGCCCTCAACGCGCTGATAAACGGCTATGTCGAAATCCGCCGCGAGGCCGAGGGCGACATCGTGCAGCTCTACCTCGAAGCCGATGCCACGAGCTGGTACTACCTCAAATTCTCCAACAACCTGCTGCTGGTGAAGTCGCAGAACGAGGAGTTCGACGCCGAGATTGCCGCCAAGGCCAAGGGCGAGTACGAAACGGCTACCAGCTACGGCGCTTTCCTGGGCGACTTTGCCGACGTCGACAACTTCCGCGACCACTTCCAGAAAGATATGCTCGGCATCAAGCCCAAGGCCGCCGCTCGCAGCAGCCGCCCGGCCGCCGCCGAGCCCGCCTTCGACGAAATGGCCAACAAGAAGAAAAAGAAGAAGGACGCCGTGGAAGAAGCCCTCGCGGGCGGCACCGACGCGCCAGCCGAAGAGCCCGCTGCTGCTGCCAAGAAGAAAAAGAAGAAGTCGACCGACCCCTTCGGCGATGGCACCCTGGATGAGCCCGCCCCCGCCCCGGTCAAAAAGGCCGTCGCCAAAGCCCCGGCCAAACCCACCACCCCCGCCGACAGTGCCGCCGCCAAACCGGTGACCGGCGCAACCCCGGGCAAGGGCGTGCCGCCCGCCACCACCGCCCCCGCCAACGAGCCCCCCGCCCCCGACGCCCCCGTCGACGTAGCCAGCGCGCCCGACAAAAAGGAAACTGCCCGCCTGGCCAAGGAGGCCGAGAAAGCGAAGAAGGACGAGGAAAAAGCGAAGAAGGACGAAGAGAAGCGCAAGAAGGACGAGGAGAAGCAGAAGAAAAAAGCCGGCTCCGACCCCTTCGGCGACGGCTAAACGACCTACTCCCTTCCTCCGCTGAGGAGGGGACATTTTAGCGCAGCTAAAATGGGGGTGGTTGATTTGTTGAACGACTTGCGCCCGTATCGTTCGGGCATCGTTCAACGAATCAACCACCCCCATTTTGCTTTCAGCAAAATATCCCCTCCTTTGCAAGGAGGGGAGTGTCGTTCTACTCCCGCAATCATCTTTCTCCCTCCCAATGCCGCTTCTCTCCATTGCCCTGGCCCTGCTGGCCGCCTACCTGCTGGGCTCCATCCCAACGGCCCTGTGGGTGGGCCGCCGCTTCTTTCAACTGGCCGACATCCGCGAGCACGGCTCGGGCAATGCCGGGGCCACCAACACCTTCCGGGTGCTGGGGCCGAAGGCAGGCTCGTTTGTGCTGCTGGTGGATGCGCTGAAGGGCTTCGTGGCGGCGTTTTTCCTGCCGCAGTGGCTGGTGGCGCAGGGAGCCATCGCACCCGAGCACGAGCTGTACTACCGCCTGCTGTGCGGGGCGCTGGCCGTGGTGGGGCACATCTACCCGGTGTGGGCGCAGTTTCGGGGCGGCAAGGGCGTGGCCACCATTCTGGGCATGATGCTGGGCGTGGCCCCGGCTACGGTGGGCGTGTGTATCCTCGTCTTCATCGTGATGCTGCTCCTCTTCCGCTTCGTGAGCCTGGCCAGCATGACGGCCGGCGTCACCTTCGCGCTGCTGCAATTGCTACCGCAGTTCCGGCCGGCCCAGCCGTTCCTGGTGTACGTGGGCTTCGGGCTGGCCGCCCTGCTCATCTACACCCACCGCGCCAACATCGGCCGGCTGCGGGCAGGCACGGAGGGCCGCGTGCCGATGCCGTGGGAACGGAAGAAGTAACCGAGCTGCTAAGGCAATAGGGAACCCGTGGGGCGATAGTCGTAGCTGGCCAGGTGTGAATCGGCCGACCAGATACGTATTCTGGCGTAGGGGTTCAACGCCTGCTGGTCCTTGAATACAGCGATAATGGAAAGGTCACCCAACCCAACACCTGTGGTAGCCCAGGTGGGAAAGTCCCCGAGCCACTCCGTCATCTGAGCCAAGGCCGGCAGCGGCGTGGGCCGCCAGGGAGCAGTGCCCTCGAGCGCCTGCCGCACCTGTTCAGCAAATCGTTGAGCGGCCTTGCGCCGCACATCGCCGGTTCCGTTCTGCGCAATGTGATTGCCGGTTTCGTAGATGGTAGCAACTGGCAGTAGCAGGGTGACTTCAGATTTTGCCAGCAAGTCGCTCAGTTCAGCGAGTGCCTGCTCATGTTCTTCCGTTGAGCAAAGTCCGGGTACGCGCAGGATGCGGCAGAAGATGCTGGTATCGATAAGGTGAATTTCCCGCACGGCTACAGGTCGTCTTCGTCGTTGAGTTGTAATTGCCGCAGCCACTCCTGGGCCTGCTCGGTTTTCTGCTCCGGCGTGCGCTGGTTTTTGAGGTAGCGGTCGAGCAGGCCCTGGGTCATGAGTTGCCCGAGGGGGCCACTGGCTACCAGCTCGGGGTAGTCGGTGAGCTCCGACAGGCGTATCAGGCGACTGTCGCCCTGTTCGGGGTCGCGGTAGCAGCACACCACGTTGGGTACCGATTCGCGGGGCAGGGCATCGAGCAACGCCGGGTTATGGCTGGTGAGCAGCACCCGCAGGCTGTTGGCCTTCGAGGCCGTGAGAATATTGTGGAGTAGCTGCTTGGCCCGGTTGGGGTGCACGCCGTTATCAATTTCCTCTACCACCACCAGCCCGCCGGTGGGGGCCGACAGCAGAGCCGCCGCAATGGCCAGCACCCGCAAGGTGCCATCCGACAGCAACGGGGCTTCGCGCCTGGTTTCCTGCTGCCCGAAGGTTTCGACCAGCTGCACCATCACTTCCTGCCGTGGTCCCTCCAGAAACACCACGTCGGCAATGGCCTGCTCCGGTAGTTCGCCAATGAAATTCAGCACCTCCTGCTTGCGGCCCTGCGTCACGCAGATATCGAACAGCACACTCGACAAATTGCTGCCATCGGGCCGCAGGTTTTTATCGATAATGAAGCTGTAGCCCACCATTGCCTTCGGGTTCAGGTCCAGAAAAATGATGTTGCGCAAGGCCAGTTGCACCGCCGTAACTGCTTCGGGAATGGCCTGCTGGGCCTTTTCGCCGGAGAAACGGGAAGGAATGTCAAGTTGCGTGAATACGCCCTGGCGGTTGGAGCAGGCTACTGTGGGCCGAGGCGTAGTGCCTTGGAAGTCGTCATATTCTACTTGGATTTCGTGTCTAAGTCTCTCGCCATTGTACTGCGTATCGTAAAGTATTGGGCTAGCTTCAGCCCATTCTTGTCTGATAAAATCTCCCAAAACTGTGCTGCCTTCTGGAGAAGGACGTAATTCTAAGAAGGTTTGCCAATTACGCCATATAGTAGGCGGGGATAATAGGATAGAAAAGCCAATCCACGGGTATTCAACATCAGTTCGCCGGTCATATACCATATCCGTTACTCTCCCTCGGATAGCCAAATCGTTTTGCCGTACCTCCTCCAAAATATCGTCAATCCGTTGGCCGTGGGCTAGCCGAGAAAGAAATCTTAATGACTCAATGCAGTTGGTTTTACCCGCTGCATTAGCTCCTACTAGTAACGTAAGTGGCGAAAGGTGCAAATACGCTTTGCTGTAGCTCTTGAAATTATTTATATAGACAGTGTCGAGCATAATACAGGGAGCTTTAAGTACCCAAAGTTTCTTCAAATAACGGCATTCGTTGGCGGCCATTGTTTCGGGCCAGCAAAACCTGGCTTGGCCTTCCCGCCTTCGCCTGCCGCCGCGCCTGATGAACCAACCGGCCGCCCCAAATCTCTCTCCATTGGCGCATCTCCCATGCGCCAGCGGGTTCGCATTGGAGACGTGCGCCAGCACCTCACTCAATTTGCAACAGAAATTTTGTAACAATTTAAATTGTTACAAAATTTCTGTTGCAAATTGTCCGCATGGCCAACGACACCCGCACCTACTTCCGTCTCACCCAAGACCAGTTGGCGGCTTGGATGCGCATTCCGCGCGGCAGCATTGCCGCCGCTGAGCGCGGGCACCGCAGCATGCCTTTCAAGCCCCACCTGCGTGGGCTGCGGCTGGATATGGCCGCGATGGGCCGGGCAATAGATGCCAGCGGGCAGCTGCTGCCGGTACCCCCGCCGCTACCCGTACCGCCCTGGCCCTTGCCACCCGTGCAGCGACAGCTACGCGAGTGCCGCTACCGCATTGGCCGCTTGCAGCACGAGCTGGAAGAGCTGCGCGCCCGCACCCCCGCCTTCGAGGCGCGGCTGGCGGCGGTGCCCATTCTGCGGGGCTGGGCCGGTCCCGACCCCAATGCCCTCCAGGCCGAGGGCTGGATTGACCGCTTCGAACAACAAGCCGTGAGCGAGCTGCAAAACGGCTGCGGGGAGGGGCCGCAGCTGCTGTTGCGCGCCCGCATTGCTGGCCTGGAACAGGAGGCTGCCGTGCTGGCGCAGGCGCTGGCCGCCGCGCCGCCACCCCCGCCGGCATAGCACCGGGGCTTACCTTTAAGCCATGTCCCGTTGGTTTACTGCAGCCCTACTGTCGGCCCTCCTGCTCCTGCTGGCCCGGCCCGCCGCCGCCCAGCGCTTCGATGCCAAGCTCGCCACGCCGCCCGCCGGCTTTGTCTGGCAGCCGCTGCCGGCCAGCCGGGCCGCCGCGCTGCTGCCCGCCGGCTGGCACTACCGCGCCGAGGGCACGAAGGACGCCCCCACCTACTACCTCACCCAGGAGCCGATGGGCGAAAGCGGTGAGTTCGCCACGGGGCTCTCGGTGCAGGTGCTGCGCCGGGCCACGGCCCAAACCCGGCAGCCCGCCGCCCAATACGCCGAGCTGCTGATGCTGCGCACCGGCTTCGGCCGCGACCAAAAGCAGCTGGAGAAAACCGCCTCTGTAGCGGGCCAATGGCATAAGTGGACGGTGCGCTACCGCGACGCCCCGCCCGATGCCGACCCGCTCATGGTGTTCCAAATTGCCCTGGCCAACGCCAAAACCGACACTCTCTACCTGCTCACCTTCGAGAGCCCCGAAAAAGAATGGGTGGAAGCCTGGGCACTGGGCGAAGTGATGGTGCGCGAGCTGGTGCTGGACTCGCGGCAGTGATTCGCGGAAGTCATTTCACGCAGTGTTACGCAGTGTTAAAACGCAGTGTCTCGCAGTGTTTTTCTTTTTGCTACCCTGCGAGACACTGCGTTTTCAACACGGCGGAACACTGCGTGAAAGATTTCCCAACGGGCTGGCGTAAGTCTTGTTGCTGGGTGTTTTGCTGGCGGCCTGACCGGCCTGCGCCGCAACCTTAAGGCCACTGCCGCTGTCATGGACAAGGAGCATTTCTATCAAAAGGCGTTCTAAGCCCGCGCCCGCTACTTTTACCCCCGTATTCCCAACCCCCGCTAACTCCCGCACCCGCATGGCCCATTACCTCGCCGACAACCAGACCCGCTTTCTCAACGAGCTCATGGATTGGCTCCGCATCCCGTCCGTTTCGGCCGACCCCAAGTTTCACGCCGACATCCTACGGGCCGCCGACTACCTGAAAATGCGCCTCGAAGAAGCCGGCGTGCAGAACGTCGAAATCTGCCCCACGGCCGGCAACCCCATCGTGTACGGCGAATACGTGGCCGGCCCCGACGCCAAAACCGTGCTCGTGTACGGCCACTACGACGTGCAGCCCGCCGACCCCTACGAGCTGTGGACCTCGCCGCCCTTCGAGCCGGTGATTAAGGATGAGAAAATCTACGCCCGTGGGGCCTGCGACGACAAAGGCCAGGTGTACATGCACGTGAAGGCCTTCGAGATGATGATGAAGGACGGCCAGGGCGGGGTGCCCTGCAACATCAAGTTCATGTTTGAGGGCGAGGAGGAAATTGGCTCCAACAACCTCGAAATCTTCGTGAAGGCCAACAAGGCGAAGCTGAAGGCCGACGTGATTCTGATTTCCGATACCGGCATGCTGGCCAACGACGTGCCCAGCATCGAGGTGGGCCTGCGCGGCCTGAGCTACCACGAAGTAACCGTGACCGGCCCCAACCGCGACCTGCACTCGGGCCTCTACGGGGGGGCGGTGCAAAACCCCATCAACGCCCTGTGCGAGATGATTGCCAGCCTGCACGACAAAGATGGCCACATCACCATCCCCGGCTTCTACGACAACGTGGACGAGCTGAGCGCCGACGAGCGCGCCGAAATGGCCAAAGCGCCCTTCTCGGAAGAGGAGTTTCAGAAAAGCATTGGCCTGCCCGACAGCTACGGCGAAAAGGGCTTCAGCACGATGGAGCGCACCAGCATCCGCCCCACGCTCGACGTGAACGGCATCTGGGGCGGCTACACCGGCGAGGGGGCCAAAACCGTCATCGCCTCGCAGGCCCACGCCAAAATCTCGATGCGCCTGGTACCGCACCAGACCTCGGCCGAAATCACGGCCCTGTTCCAAAAGCACTTCGCCAGCATCGATCCGGCCGGCGTCACGGTGACGGTGCGGCCCCACCACGGCGGCGAGCCCGTGGTGACGCCCACCGACTCGGTGGCCTACAAAGCGGCGGCCGATGCCATGGAAACTACGTTTGGCAAGCGCCCGGTGCCCACGCGCGGCGGCGGCTCCATCCCCATCGTGGCCATGTTCAAGTCGGAGCTGGGCCTCGATACCGTGCTGCTCGGCTTTGGCCTCGACTCGGATGCCATCCACTCACCCAACGAGCATTTCGGGGTCTTCAATTTCCTGAAAGGCATCGAAACCATCCCGCACTTCTACCGCAACTACGCCGCGGCGACGCAGGCCTAACCCCGGTTTCGACACCAGCAAAAAGGCCCGGTTTCCGCATTGGAAGCCGGGCCTTTTGCGATGGCTGCGGGCTTATCAGCCGCCGAACGAGTACGTGAGGTACAGTTGGAAGGCACTGTTGCGAATGTTGTTCTGCACCGTGATGCCGCCGGCCGTCACGGCTTTCTCCACGTTGGTGAAGCCGCCGTTGTAGCGCAGGCCGATGCCGAGGCCGGTTTTACGCTGGTAGCCTAGGCCCGCCAGGTAGCCCAAATCGAAGGCATTGTAGCGGCTTTTGCGGTCGACGCTCACGGTGCCCGACTTATCGCTGGCCGCGAGTAGAAACCCGACCTGCGGCCCGGCCTCGAAGAACAGGCCGTCGGCATTGACGTGGAAGGATAGCGGCACGTCGACGTAATTCAGCCGGTTTATTACGTCGATGTTCGGCAGCTTCGCCCCTTTCTGCGAATAGATAATTTCCGGCTGGAAGGCGAACAGGTCGGTGAGGCCGATGTTGGCAAAAGCCCCGGCCTGAAAGCCGAAGATGCTTTCGTAGCCGCTGGCCTGGGCACCCATGAAGCCGGAATAGGTTGGGCCGGCCTTCAGGCCCAGCGAAACATCGCTGTGCTGCGCTTGCGCTGCGCCGGTGAGGCCGGCCAGCAGGACGAGGGTAAGGAAGGTCTTTTTCATCAGGATAAGCGAAATAATGAGGGGGCAAAACTACGGCTCCCACCGGGAGTTATGCGGCCCGCCAAACGACCGGGAACCGCTTTTGTTGTTCCCGGCGCTGGTTGGCCAGCCCGTTGCAGCCCGGCCATGAGCACCAAAAAGCCCGGCTTCCGAGGCGGAAGCCGGGCTTTCAACTGGTACTTGGCCGCAGCGGCTTACTTGCTGCCGCCGAAGGCATAGCCCAGGCCGAACCAGAACGTGCTGGCGCGCAGGCTGCCGGTGCCCAGGTCGTTGGCGGCCGCCGTTTTGTAGGTGTGGCTGATGCCGCCGTCGTAGCGGATGTTGGCCGACAGGCCGCTTTTCAGCTCGTAGCCCAGGCCCACCACGTAGTCGAGCACCACGGGCGTCACGTCGCGGCTTTTCACGTCGTCTCCGTTTTCGTTTTTGGCGGTGAGGGCGAAATTAACTTCCGGGCCGGCTTCGAAATACAGGCCGTCGGCGTGGTAGCGCACCGTCACGGGCAGGTTGATGTAGTCGATGTCGCGGCTTTTGTTCGCCAGGTCGGTGGCATCGAAATACTGCTTGGTGTAGAGCAGCTCGGGGTGAATGGAGACGACATCGGCCAGAAACAGGTCGCCCATGAGGCCGGCCTGGTAGGCCGAATGGCTCACCGACGAGTAGCCGGGGCTGGTGCCCGAGAGGCTGGTGATGCCATAGGCAGCCTTGATGCCGATGGTGTTGGTCTGGGCCTGGGCCGAGGCGATGCCGGCGGCGAGGGCGAGGGTAAGGAGGGCTTTTTTCATGGGGAGAGGCGGCAATAAAGTGGGTGGTGGAGCGGCCGGCCGCGCGGCAACGGGCAGTATACTATTGGGGCCGGCGAATGGTTGCTGTCGCGAGGCTGGCCCACCGGTGCTCATGCCCTATTTTTGTTGCTGGTTCAACAAGTAGCTATGCGGTTTCGGGTTATCAGACAGTCATTGTGGCCGGCGCTGGCGCTGGCGGGGGGAGTAGTATGCCGGCAGCCGGCGGCGGCGCAGGCCCTGCCGGCCGCCGATACCACGGTGGCGCCGCCTATGCCCTTCATTGTGGGGGCCTACGCGCAGGGCAGCATTATACTGGCCCACACGGCCGCCATCCGGCACCTGGTGGCCTCGCACCCCACTGGCTTCGAGCTGAACGCGCAGCGGCAGACCACCGGCGCAGCTCCCTGGCACGCCTGGTATAAGTTTCCGAAAATCGGGGTGGCCGCCACGTACTACGACTTCCACAACCCCGTGCTGGGCTACGCCTTCGCCATTAGCCCCTACCTGAGCAAAACGTTCTGGCAGGGGGCGCGGCACAACTTCAACTTCCGGGTGGGTACCGGGCTGGCCTGGCTCAGCAACCCCTACAACCAGGAAACCAACCACAAAAACACCATAGCAAGCTCGGCCCTGAATGCCACGCTGCAGTTCCGCCTCGAATACGACTACGCCCTCACGCACCACCTGGGCCTGCTGCTGGGGGCCGGCCTCAACCACTTCTCCAACGGGGCCACCGCCAAACCCAACTTCGGCGTGAACCTGCCCTCGCTGGTGCTCGGCCTCAACTACCACCAGCAGCGCCCGGTGCCGCACCTCGGCACCTTTGCCCCCGCCCCTTCCGACGTGGGCCACCTGTTCTATAACCTGAGCACCAGCATCGGCTTCCGCCAGCGCAACGAGGCCGACCGCCACCGCTACCTCGTCAACTCCCTCACCGTAGCCGTGGGCCGCCGCATGAACCGCAAGTCGAACCTGCTGCTCGGGGCCGAGGGCTTCTACGACCGCAGCCTCACCGCCCAGCTCGACGACACCCTGCGCGCCGGCCTAGCCCGGCCCGCCGTGGGCAAAGCGGGCGTATTTGCCGGCCACGAGCTGCTGTTCGGGCGGCTGGTGGTGGTGTCGCACCTGGGTTTCTACGTGTTCGCGCCCTACAAATCGAGCACGTTCTACTACGAGCGCCTCGGCCTGAAATACCACCTCACCGACCGCCTTTTCGCCGATATCGACCTGAAGCTGCACCGCGCCGTGGCCGACGTGGTGGAACTGAAGGTGGGGGTGAAGCTGTAGTTGGGTGTTGGGTGTTGGGTGTTGGGTGTTGGGAAGAAGAACGTCATGCAGAGCGTAGCGAAGCATCTTGCCTCGGATAACTAATCAATGCCGGTTTCACGATTAATTTACTACCTGCGGGCAAGATGCTTCGCTACGCTCTGCATGACGTTCTTC
>JALYUI010000672.1 GCA_030853845.1 Bacteroidota bacterium
CGCGGAACCGAAACAGAATTATCAACAAGCTCGTCTGGAACTAACAGTGAGCCCAATTCAACCACTCAACAGCGCGGCACAGCCCGGCTCAACGGGTTGTTCTGACCGCTAATCATTAACCGCTAAAAACTATGGCTTTTGTCGAAAAACTCGCCCTTCTCCTCCACGGTCACCAGCACGAAGCGTATGAATCGCCCGGTGACTTCAACGAGCGCGAGACGCGGCGGCTGCCCAGCTACCGCAACTTTCGCAAGCGGGCCTTCACGGTGGGCATCGGCGGGCCGGTGGGCACGGGCAAAACGGCCCTGCTTAAGGCGCTGTGCGAGCGGCTGCGGCACGAGTTTGAGCTGGGCGTCGTCACCAACGACATCTTTACCCGCGAGGACGCCGAATTCCTGATTCGGAACAGTGCGCTCAGCGAAGACCGGATTGTGGGTGTCGAAACCGGGGGGTGCCCGCACGCGGCCATCCGCGAGGATATTTCGCTGAACATGGACGCCCTCGAAGGGCTCATGCAGCGCTTCGACTACGGGCTCGATTACCTGTTCGTGGAGAGTGGCGGCGATAACCTGGCCGCCCACTTCAGCCGCGAGCTGGTTGACTATTCCATCTACGTCATCGACGTGTCGGGCGGGGATAAGATTCCGCGCAAAGGCGGCCCCGGTATCACCCAGTCCGACCTGCTCATCATCAATAAAATCGACCTCAAAGACCTCATCAAAGCCGATTTGGGGGTGATGGAGCGCGACTCGAAAAAGATGCGCGGCGACGGCCCCTTCCTCTTCGCGCGGGCCGTAGATGGGTTTGGGCTGGACGAGATTATCGGCCACATCAAAGCCGCCAAAGCGCGGGCGCTGGCCGCCGTGCGGGAAGACAGGCGCTGAAGTGCGGTAAGCATTCGCTTGCCGGGGGAGCCAGCGGCAAGCGAATGCTTACCGCACTACTCAGTATTTCCGCGCCAGCGGGTTCCACCCCAGTAGCTCCTCGCCGGCCAGCGCCGCCAGCAGCGCGTCGCACAGCGGCTGCAAGGCCATGCGGCTGTGGGCGGCGGCCCGCAGCACCCACACGTTTTCCCGGGCCCGGGCTACCGAAACCACCACGGCTTGGCCATCGAGCCGGAAGTGCGGGCCCGTGCCGCCGGGCATCTTTTGGCCCGCCAGCAGCGCGCCCAGCTGCCGGAAGCGTGCATCGTCGGGCGCGCCCACCAGGAACACCGAGAAGAATGTTTGATAGCCGGCGAAGTTGGCCGGCGAGGCGGCAATGTTTTCGGCGGGCTCAAAGGCGAACCTATCCAGCAGCACCAGCCGGCCGGCTACCCGCACGCGCAGCTCCGAGTGCAGCGACGTGAAGGCAAACCGCTCGCCCTGGTCCATGCGGCCGGAGTGGAACCAGTCGACCAGCAGCAGCAGCGCCGTGGGGGCCAGCTGCCACTCCTGCGACTGGCGGTAGCGGCTGGCGGCCTGCGGCACCACGGGGTCGGGCAGAACGATGGTCAGGGCTTTTTCGCCCAGCTCGCCCACGGTGTGCTGCTCGGCCACGGCCCCGTCGATGGAGCGGAACACGCGGGTGCTGGCCTGGGTGCTGAGCACCAGTTGCGCGCCGGCCCGCACCGCCACGCGCAGCCGGATAACGTCGCCCGCCACCAGGCCGCCGCCGTAGCTGCTTAGCACCACGTGGCAGGCGTGGCCGGGCGCGGCGGGCTGTAGCAGCTTCAGCGGCTGAATATTTTTGCAGGCCACCAGGCGCGAGCGGCCGCGCACTTCGGCTGCCTCTAGCGTGCTCCAGCCCGGCGCGGCGGCAGTTGTAGGGCTGGTGGGTTCGGCCGCAAGGGCTGGTTCAGCTGCGGCTGCTCCCGTTGCTCTCGTTGCTTCCGCGACTGGTACTGCCGCTGCTTCTGCTGCTTTCGCGCCTGCTGGTTCAGCTGCGGCCCATGTTTCAGCCTGTCCTGAGGTTACTTCTATTCCCGCTGCCTCAGCTGCTACTGGGCACGCCTGGGTGCGTTTTTCGGACAGGGGAAGTAGGGGAGCAGCAGTGGGCATAATGATGCGAAG
Source organism: Bacteroidota bacterium (assembly GCA_030853845.1). Lineage (GTDB taxonomy): Bacteria > Bacteroidota > Bacteroidia > Cytophagales > Hymenobacteraceae > Hymenobacter. The sequence goes on from JALYUI010000672.1 coordinate 2,052, forward strand.
AACGGCGGGAACGGCGAAATTTCCGGGTTGCCGCCACGCGGCATTGGCGGTCGGGCAATATGCGGCCGGTGCCAGCCGTTTCAATAATACCGCCGAGGCCGTATTTTAGAGCTTTGCCGCTGTGCTTATGCTGAACTACTACCGCCTCCTGGGGGTGGGCCCCTCGGCCACTCCCCTACAGATTGAGCAGGCCTACGCCCGGCAGCGCGCCCGCCTGCGCCGCCGGGCCGCCGACCCCGCCCTGCGCGCCCGCCTGGTAGAGATGGAAGCCGGCTACGGCATCCTGGCCCACCCGCGCCGCCGCGTGGTGTACGATGAGCTGCTGGCCCAACAGCCCGGCCCGCCACCCGCCGCCGCCGAAGCCTATCTGCGCACCCTGGCCCCCTGGGCCCGCCGCCTGAACGTGGCGCTGCTGGCCGTGTGCCTGCTGCTGGGCCTCGACTGGGCGCTGCCGCTGCACGAGTACCGCCACGAGCCGGTACAGAGCCGCTTCCCGGTATCGGTGCCGTCGTCGCTCTCCGACCCGCAGCTGGCCTACCGGGTACATACTCCGCACACCACTTTCCGGCTGCCCAGCGCTATTGGCTACCGGGTGCGCGAGGGCAGCGAAATCACGGTGTGGCAAACGCCGCTGCTAGGCGTGGTGCAGCGCATCAGCGCGCCGGCTTCGCCCGATGGGCCAGCTCCTTTTCAGCCTTACGGCGGCACGGTATACGGCATATTTTTCCTGCTGCCGCTGCTGCTGGCCGGGGTAGCGGCGGTGGGCTGCTGGCCCCGGGCCTCGCCCGAGCTGGTGGTGAATACTGCCGGCGTGGCCGCCCTGCTGGCCGTGCTCGTGGCCGTGGTGCTGCTATGTTTTTAGGTAGATGGAGTTGTTTCTCAGGAAGGGAAAAGCAGGGCTCGCGCAGTTAGTAGAACAAATTAGCCGCGAGACGGCTCTACGCGAGTAGTTCAGGAATGAAGAAAACCCTGAGCAGTTAAGCAGTGGCACTTTCAGCCCCAAACGATTGCCTGCGCTAAAAGCCAGCCGGCAACTACCCTGCCGCCGTTTGCCGAGTTAGTCCAGGTGCTGGCCGCTGGCCGAGGTACTTCCCTCAATCGTTTCTCCCTTTATGATAGTCAGCAAAGGATTACTCGTGCGCCTCGAAGCCAAGCCCGGCCAGCAGATGAACGGGTAACCGTATTGATGCGGGGCAAGGAAAACGCCTTTAACGAGGGCGTGAGGCAAATGCCACACGCCCCCCCAGTGCAGCTGGGCGTGTGGCGGTGCTACGCCAATGCGGCAGCTTGGCGGGCCGGGACTACCCGCGATAGCCGGAGCTTAGAGCCGGCGGCGAATGCCGGCCGGGAGCGGCTGGCCCTGCTTATAAGCGCTGATAATGGCCTCCTGCCGCGCCGGGCTGAAGCTGGCCAGCTTGATAATACCGACTGCGGCCGGGATACCCGTGAAAATGCCGAACAACGTGGCAATGGTGCCCCCCGGAATGGGCTGGGCGGTGGTAGTGGTGCCGTAGGACTGGTTGATGGACTTGCTGGTGCTGGTGTTGGCATTGTCGGCCGCTACCAGCACGCGCCCCACACCCAGGCCCCCACCCAGGGCAACGTAAATCCAGTTACGGCCACCTTTGCGGCGGCGCTCAAACAGCTGGTTGATGGCAGTAATAGTGTCCTGCCGGCCCTGCGAGAGTACCGGCGCGGATATGGCCGGCCCGGCGGCCGGACTCGCGGCCTTGGTCGTGTCGGCCGGCTGGGCCGAGACGCGGAACGAAGCTAGCAAAAAAAGGAGAGCAAGGAGGTAAGCGAACTTCATGAAAAATAACAGAATGAATATTTCCGTGAAGTTACTTAGCAGCTAGTGTTTTCGAACGGGCGAAGGAGGGTGGGATGTCGTCAACGCCGAAGCCCGGCGCGGCGGCCCGCTCGTGGGCCAGTAGCCCGCGCACGATGCCAAACTGCGCCGCGCAGTAGGTGAGCATAATCCAGAAGCCCGCGTCGGGCAGCGGCTCCAGAAACTTGTTGAGCGCCAGCAGCGAATCCGACACCATGAACAGGCCCGCCCCGGCCCCCACCCACGCAAAGCTGGCCGGGGTGGTGCGCCCGGCGCGGTACACGGCTGCCAGCACCATCAGCACCAGCACCAGGGCATACACCAGCACGGGCAGCCGCAGGGAACCCAGCCCCGGCGCGAGGGTTGCCAGCAGCGCCACGCCGGCCACCACCACGGGCAGGCCCACGCCCAGGCGCCAGCCCAGCGGCCGCCCCGGCCCCGGCCACTGGTGCTGCCGGTAGGCCCCGATGTAGCTGGCGTGCGCCAGCAGAAACGACACCAGCCCGCCCATGAAAAATAGCGGCTGGCGCTCCTGAAACAGCAGCAGCCCGTCGCCCAGCCACGACAGGGCCAGGGCCGCCAGCACCAGCGGAGCCGGGCGCGGCGCGGCGCGGTAGTAATACAGCCCCAGGCTAAGCAGCAGCAGGGGCTTGCAGGCGTAGTTCAGCGCGGCCCACTGGGGCGAAGTCATGGCCAGCAGTTCGCCCACCGTAGCCAGCCCGAAAACCAGCAGAAACAGTTTGTTCATCGGTGCAAGGTAGCAGCCATATGGCTACGGACAGGATGGTGTGAACCCGGACCCATCCCGCAAAAAGGGCTGCCCTTGCGGGCAGCCCTTGTTTTAACAGTACCCAAAGTGCCTCCCGCTACTTCACGAAGCGGCGCATAATAACCGGAGCGTCCGCACTGGGGAGGGTAATGGTGTAGAAGCCGGCGGGCAGGCTGGCTACGTCTACGGTGGCATTTGGGGCGAGGGTGCCGCCGGCCACGCGCTGCCCCAGGCCGTTGCGGATTTCATAGAGCTGGCCGGCTAGTGGCGTGCTGCTGGCCAGGGTGAGCTGGTCGACGACCGGGTTGGGATAGATTTCGAGCGTGCTGCGGCTGGTGTTGGCGGAAGCCGAGGCGAGCGCCGTGGCCGGCCGGGCCCCAGTGCGGGTAATGCGCACCCAGTTGATATTGTAGCCGCTGGTTTGGGCGTACACACCGAAGTTGTAGGTGCCGGCGTTAATGTTCACCGATTTGGAGACCGTGGTCCAGTTCTGCCAGCCGCCGGTGCCGGGCACGGCCGTGTTGCCGAGCTGAATGGTGCCCGCGTTCAAATCGGCCGAAATAGTGCCGCCGCCAACGGCGCTGGCCACCCGGTACTCAATCAGGTAAGTGCCGGTGCTGGGGAAGGTGATGCCATTCCAGACCAGGTAGTCACCAGCGTCGATGTAGCCCATGTCCTGGCCGCCGCCGGCATCGGTGCAGCCTTCGACCACCATGCCGTTGTTCACGTTGGCCAGCTCGGCTTCGAGCTGCCGGCTGAAGCCGGCCGTGGCCGTCTGCACGCGCAGGGAGGTGGTTTTGTCGTTCCAGGTGCTGGTGCCGAGGGCGTTGTTCAACAAGCAGGAATTGCTGGCCGTAAGGGTGAGGGCATCACCACTGAAGTTGTCGTCGGCGTATAGCACCACCTGGTAGCCGCCGTTTATTGTGAGCGAAGAAAGGTCGTCGTTCAGGATACCGCGGCTTTGCAGGGCAGCCAGGTTGTAGTCGCCTACAGGCAGCGCCACGGCGGTACCGCTGTAGCTGCAGTCGCGGTACATGGTGGCCACGCCGCCCACCGGAGCCGGGGCCGAGCCCGCAATGCTGAACGTGCCCAGCGAGGCGTAGTCGGAGTAGCCGTCGGTGGCGGGGTTGCCCGAGCCGGTGCCATCAACCTGGAGGTAGTAAGTGCCCGCGCCCAGGCTGGCGCTGAAGGAAACATTCAGGTTGCCGCCGCCCTGCGTGTCGTAGGTACCAATCAGCCCGCCGCCGCTGTTGAAGAGGCGCGCCACAATGTCGAGGTCACCGTAGCGATTCACGGTGTTCACGTTGAAGCTGACGGTGCCGCCGGCCGTCGCGAAAGCGAAATAGTCCTGGTCGGAAGTGCGCTCGATGATGCCGCCGCCGGTGAGGCTGCTGCCGCTGCGGGCCAGATTGGTGGCCCCGGCAATGGCGTTGCTGTGGTCGTCGGCGCGGTAGCCCACGTTGTAGGTCGCGCCCGCCATAATGGCGAGGTCGTCTTCCTGGTTGTTGGCCGAGTTGTACTCGCCCCGGCTCCAGTGCGTGACGGGCTTGTAGTAGCCCGCGCCCATAATCGGGGCCCAGGCCCCGGCGTTGTCCTGGCCGGTGTAGTAGCCCTCGGCGGGGCTGATGCGGCCGTCGTGGCTCAGGCCCAGAGTGTGGCCCACCTCGTGCGAAGCCGCTTCGCCGCCCGATTTGGGGTCGCTCATAAACACCCAGCAGGGCGTGTCGTCGTTGTTTTTGAAGGAAGTGACGTAGGCCACGCCGCCCGCGCCGTTGGCGATAGTGGGGCCGCTGCCGGGCGAAATCACGCAGCGCATGCGCATGTTCTTGGGGTAGGCGTTGAACACGTTCTCGTCGGTAGTCACGTTGAGGCTGAAGGGGCGAAAATCCTCGCTCACCAACTCCCACATGGCCTGCACATTGGCATCAGTCATGTTGGCCGAAGGGGCGTTGTAGGCGTTGCCGTTGTTCCAGCCGGTGCCGGCGGGCAGGGCGTAGCCGTCCACGTCGAGCAGCACGCAGCCCCGCGCCCCGGCAAAGCTTTGCAGCGACACCACCGTGACGCGCTGGGCCGTGCCCGGAGCCTTTGGGGCCGGCTCGCGGTAGCCCACCGGCTTGTTGTAGTCGACGCAGACCACCTTGTTGATGTCGACCGCGCGCACCGTCACGTTGCCCTGCGCATCGGCCGCGTAGCGGTAGGCCTCGTGGCTGGCGCGCAGCACAATTTGGCCTTCCACCACCGAGCCTTGGATACGCAGCTGGAACGACGAGCCGGCCACGCCCGCGATGTCGCCCACCACGTACTCGCCGGTTTTGGCCAGGTCCTCGCGGTAGCTCACCCGCCCGGCAAAGGCCCGGGTCGGGCTCACGCGCAGCGTAACGGTGGCCGGGGTGCGGTTGGCTAGGCCCGCCGCCACCTGGGTTTCGAGCTGGCGTACCAGCGTCTGACTGGTGCCGAGCGGGTAAGCGGGGCCGTCGGCCGGGCGCTGGGCCTGGGCGAAGGCTCCGCCCACGCCGCTGAAAAGAAGGGCCGTGCTCAGCCCGCCTGCATAAAGTTTGTTCATAGCTCAGAAAGAAGATAAGGGTGAAAACGCGCGGCCGTAGCCGAAAAAACGAGGAGCCGGGGGGCCGGCTCCCCAAAGGGAGTTACTCTTTGCTGAAGCGGCGCACCTGCTTGGGCTGGTCCTGGGCCGTAAGCACCAGCGTGTAGAGGCCGGGCCGCAGGGCCGACACATCCACCGCTGCGCCGTGGTGGGAGCCGCGCCACACAGTGCGCCCGTCGAGGCTGAGGATACTCACTTCGCCGCCCAGGAATTCGGGGGCCGCGTCCAGGGTCAGGCGGTCCGTTACCGGGTTGGGGTACAGGGTCAGGGTTTCGCCGGTGGTAGCGCTGGCGCTGGCGAGGGCGGTGCCGGGCCGGGCGCTGGTTTTGGTGATGCGGACCCAGTTGAGGTTGTAGCCGCCGGTCTGGGCATACACGCCGAAGTTGTAGG
>JALYUI010000216.1 GCA_030853845.1 Bacteroidota bacterium
CGCGCCAAGGCCACGCCGACCAAAAAAGCCCCGTTGCGCCCGGCGCTGGCGGCCGGCATCCCCGCCTTCACGCAGTATCTGCACTCGCCCTGGGTCGATAGCCTAATGCGCGTGCTCACGCCCGACCAGCGGGCGGCCCAGCTGTTCATGGTCGCCGCGTGGTCGAACCGCTCGCGGGCCGACGAGGACTCTATCTCGGCCCTCATCCGGCAATCGGGCATCGGCGGGCTGATATTCTTCCAGGGCGGGCCGGGGCGGCAGGCGCGGCTGCTCAACCGCTTCCAGGCGCAGTCGAAAGTGCCGCTGCTGGTGGCCCTCGATGGCGAGTGGGGCGCGGGCATGCGCCTCGACAGCATCGTGAAATTCCCCTACCAGATGAGCCTGGGCGGCGAAACCGACACAGCCCTGCTGTATGACATGGGCCGCGAGGTGGCCGCGCAGTTCAAGCGCCTGGGCATGCACGTCAACTTCGCGCCGGTGGTCGATGTGAATAACAACCCTGCCAACCCGGTTATCGGCTTCCGCAGCTGGGGCGAAAACCCGGCCGCCGTGGCCCGCGACGGCCGCCAGTACATGCACGGCCTGCAGGATGCCGGCATTCTGGCCGTGGCCAAGCACTTCCCCGGCCACGGCGACGTGGATGCCGACTCGCACCTGGCCCTGCCCACCGTGCGCGTCGACCGCCGCCGGCTCGACACCCTGGAACTGCCGCCCTTCCGCAGCCTCATCGCGGGCGGGCTGGGCGGCATGATGGTGGCCCACCTCAACGTGCCCGCCCTCGACACGGTGAGCGGCCCGAGCACGCTCTCCAAGCCGATTATCGAAGGCGTGCTGCGCCAGGAGCTGGGCTTTCAGGGCCTTATTTTCACCGATGCCATGAACATGAAGGGCGTCATCAGCAAGTTCCCGCCCGGCGAGGCCGACGTGCGCGCCCTGCTGGCCGGCAACGACATCCTGGAGTTCAGCAAAAACGTGCCGCTGGCCTTGCGCATGGTGCGCACCGCCGTGGACAGCGGCCGCATTGCGCAATCAGAAATCGACCAGCACTGCCGCCGCGTGCTGGCCCTCAAGCAGTGGGCCGGCCTGAACCACTACCGCCCCGTCGATACCAAAAACCTCTACGAAGACCTGAATGGCCCGCATGCCCGCTACCTCAGTCACCGCCTCAGCGAGCTGAGCATCACGCTGCTGCACAACCAGCACAACCTGCTGCCGCTACAGCGCCTCGACACCCTGCGCATTGCCACGCTGGTGCTGGGCGGCGCAGCCCGCGACACAACGGACTTCCAGCGCGCCGTGGCCGACTACGCGCCCGCCGCGCACTTCCACCTCCCCGCCATGCCCACGCTCGACGAGCTGCTGCAGCTGCGCGCCGCCCTCAAGCCCTACAACCTGGTGCTGGTGAGCCTGCAGAACCTGGGCCGCCTGCCGGCCACCAGCTTCGGCGTCTCGCCCGAGGAAAACATGCTGCTGCGTGAGCTGGCCGACCAACGCCAAACCCTGGTGCTGAGCGTATTCGGCGCCGCCTACGCCGTGGCCAAAGTGCGCGACCTCGACCGCGCCGCCGCCGTGGTGCTGGCCTACCAGGAAAGCCCCAACGCCCAAAGCCTGGCTGCCCAGGCCATTTTCGGGGGCATTGCCACCACCGGCCAACTACCCGTGACGGTGAGCAACCAACTCCCGCGCGGCTTCGGCCTGCGCACCGCTGGCGGCTACCGCCTGCGCTACGCCAACCCCGAAGACGAAGGTATGGACCCGCGCCTCGAAGCCCGCGTGGACAGCCTGGTGGGTCGGGCGCTGGCGGCCCAGGCCTTTCCGGGCGCGCAGGTGTTGGTAGCCCGGCGCGGCACCGTGGTGCTGCGCAAAAGCTACGGCAACCAGACCTACGCGGGCTTTGCCCGCAATGAGGAATTGGGAATGAGGAATGAAGAATTGAAGAAGGCCGCCAAACGAAAAAAATCCTCATTCCTCATTCCTCATACTTCATTAAACGAAGTGTCGACCCCCCGCCCGGTGCAGGACGACGACCTCTACGACCTAGCGTCGATGACCAAGCTGCTTGCTGCCACGCCGGCCCTTATGCAGCTACAGGCCGCGCGCAAATTCAGCCCCGATAGCACGCTAGGGCAGTATTTCCCCTTCCTGCGCGGCACCAACAAGGCCCCGCTGAAACTGCGCGACGTGCTGGCCCACCAAGCCGGCCTGCAGGCCTGGATTCCGTTCTGGAAGGAGCTGACGAAGAAGAACGGCGACCTGCGCCGCCGCTGGTTTCGCCCCGATTCGTCGGCGCGGTTTCCGCTGCCGGCGGCCCGGGGCCTGTGGGCGCGGCGCGATTTGCCGGCCCGGCTGTACCAGGAAATCGGGGCCTCGCCGCTGAACCCCAAGCCCGGCTACGAGTACTCCGACCTTTCGTTTATTCTGTACCCCGCGCTGGTGCAGGCCCGCACCGGCCTGCCGCTCGATGCGTATTTGCAGCGTAACGTATATGCGCCGCTGGGGGCCGCCACGCTGGGCTTCCGGCCCACCAACCGCTTCCCGCTCCGGCGCATCGTGCCCACCGAAATCGATACGGCCTTCCGGCGCCAGCTGCTGCACGGCACGGTAGACGACGAAGGTGCGGCCCTGCTGGGCGGCCTCTCGGGCCACGCCGGCCTGTTTGGCGATGCCAACGACGTGGCCAAGCTGGTGCAGACCTATGCCTGGGGCGGCCGCTACGGTGGCCAGCAGCTCTTCGACAAAGCCATTCTGGACGAGTGGACGCGCTGCCAGTTCTGCCCCGACAACCGGCGCGGCTTGGCCTTCGACCGGCCCGCCCCCATTGCCACCGTTAACTCGGCCAAAAATGCCTCGCCGCGCAGCTACGGGCACACCGGTTTCACGGGTACCTACTTCTGGGTCGAGCCCGAAAAGGACCTGGTGGTGGTGCTGCTGACCAACCGCGTGCACCCCACGCGGCGGAATAATAAGCTGACGGAGATGGGCGTGCGCTCGGCGTTATTGCAGCTGGCGATTGAGGCGGCGCGGTAGGCACTTCACGCAGTGTCGAAGAGTGTTTATCGCAGTGTCCCGCAGTGTTTTTCTGCTGGATGGGTTATACTTGCCTGATGGATGAGAATGCCATTTCCTTTGAGGTAAGGCGGGCTGCATATAAGGTGCATACTGCCTTGGGCCCCGGGTTGCTCGAAGCGGTTTATGAGCTCGCGTTGGGCTATGAGTTGGAGCAGGTTGGCCTGAAGGGAGAGCGGCAGGTGGCGTTACCATTTATTTATAGTGGCCAGCGTCTGGAAGCGGGCTACCGCCTCGATTTGCTGGTTGAAAGTAAGGTTATTGTCGAATTGAAATCGGTAGAGGTGCTTTTGCCTGTGCATTACAAGCAATTACTGACGTACCTGAAGCTATCCGGCTTGAAACTGGGCCAGCTCATCAATTTCAATGTTGACAGCCTGAAAGAGCATATGCACCGCATCGTGAACGGCCTCTAGCCCACCACTGCGGGACACTGCGTTTTAACACTCTGAGACACTGCGTGAAATACAAACCCGAATAAATTCCCACAACATGCAAGGATTGATGATGGCCGAGCCGCTCCGCGTGGCAACAATTATCGAGCACGCCGCCAAGTGGCACTCGGATACTGAAATCGTGTCGCGCCTGCCTGAGGGCGGCATCCACCGCTACACCTACGCCGACGCCAACCACCGCAGCAAGCAGCTGGCCCAGGCGCTTATCAAGCTCGGTATCGAAAACGGCGACCGGGTGGGCACCCTGGCCTGGAATACGCATCGCCATTTCGAGCTTTACTATGGCGTGGCCGGCATTGGGGCGGTGTGCCACACCATCAACCCGCGCCTGTTTCCCGAGCAGCTCGTCTACATCATCAACCACGCCGAAGACCGGCTGCTGTTCTTCGACCTCACGTTTCTGCCGCTGGTCGAGCGCCTGGCCGCCGTGTGCCCCACCGTGGAGAAATGGGTGCTGATGGCCGGCCCCGAGCACCTGCCCCAGAATTCGGAGATGCCCGGCCTGTGCAGCTACGAAGACCTGCTGGCCGAACAATCCGGCGATTACCAGTGGCCGAGCTTCGACGAAAACACGGCCTGCTCGCTGTGCTACACCTCCGGCACCACCGACCAGCCCAAGGGCGTGCTCTACTCGCACCGCTCCACGGTGCTGCACGC
>JALYUI010000220.1 GCA_030853845.1 Bacteroidota bacterium
GCGCAGCCGTGTGGTAGTTTTCCCATAAGTTTGCTTGAAAGCTACGACGCAAAAACCCTCCCCCATCCTCTGGGACCATACAACTAATTACTTTGGCGGTAGAGATGCTTCGGCTTCGCTCAGCATGACGTTCTTTTTCGTCATGCAGTTTGGTCGTTCTAATTACGACTTCTTACGGGTCTGGGCTTTGGCCTGCGCCTCGCGCTCCTGGGCGGCCTTCATAGCTTCGGCGATGCGGCCCTGGATTCCGCCAGGCTTCTTGTCCTTGTTTTTGATTTTGTTGGCGTCGAGCTGGGCGCGGATTTTTGTGTCGTCCACGAAGCTCTTGGTGATGGCCTGCTGGGCGAAGGTGATGACGTTGGACACGAAGTAGTACCAGGTGAGGCCTGCCGCGAAGCTGTTCAGCACAAACAGGAAAATGATGGGCATCAGGTAGCTGTAGGTCTTCATCGGACCCTGCATGGCCGTGTTGGTCTGGTTGCTCTGCCAGGTCATGAGCAGGGTCGAAGCCGTCATCATCAGCGTGAACATCGACACGTGGTCGCCGTACCACTTCACGTAGAAGGGCAGCTTCACGAATACGTCGTAGCTGCTCAAATCCTTGGCCCACAGGAAGCTTTGCTGGCGTAGCTCGATGGCGTTGGGGAAGAACTGGAACATGGCGAACAGAATCGGCAGCGTGAGCAGCGTGGGCACGCAGCCGCTCAGGGGGCTCACACCGAATTCCTGGTACAGCTTCATGGTTTCCTGCTGCACCTTGGTGCTGTCGTCGCCGTTCTTCTCCTTGAGTTGGTCGATTTCCGGCTTCAGCACCTTCATGCGGGCCTGGCTCTCGTAGGTTTTGTAGGTGAGCGGCCAGGTCACAAGCTTAATCAGCAGCACCAGCAGGGCGATAATCAGGCCGTAGTTGCTGATGTATTGCTCCAGGAAGTGGAACACCGGGATGATGAGGAAGCGGTTCACCCAGCGAAACGGCCCGAAACCCAGGTACACATTGCGGTCGAACTCGGGCGTAATGCTCTTTAGCAGGTTGAACGAGTTCGGGCCGAAGAAGAAGCGGTACTGCCCCCGGCCCTGCTCCACCTCGGCCACCGGAATGGTCAGCGTGCTGCTTAGGGTTTTGATATACGTCGAGTCGGCCGGGTCCACATCGGAGTTGAAGGCGCCGCCCGCGAAGGGCTGCTGGTCGGCAATGAGGCCGGCCACGAAGAAGTCGTGCTTGTGGGCGGCCCACTTCACCGGCCCGCCGGCCTTAAACTCCTCGGGCTTCTCGCTGGCTTCGGCCAGCTGGCCTTGGTCACCGGCAGCCAGGTAGTGGTTGATGGTGGTGTGGTTGCGGTTCTGCTTGAGGTCCTGCTCGGTCTGGCGCACCTTGTCCACGAAGGTGAAGGTGAGGGGCTCCTGGGCCACGGCGCGCTCCAGGCCCAGCAGGCGCAGGTCGTACTTCAGCTCGAAGCCGGTTTTGGGCAGGGTATACGTCTGCACGATGCTGCCGCCGGCCACCGGGGCCGTAAACGTGAGCACCGAAGCCTCGCCGCTCTGGGTAGGTGCGGCCTGGAAATTCAAATCCGAAAACCGGATGGTTTTGCCATCCAGGGTCCGGAACTTCGTGTCCATCCGCGCACTTTTGGCATCGAACAAATCGAGCGGCTTCCCGAAGAAGGTCTTGAACTTGTTCATCCGCACGGCCGTCACGCGGCCGCCACGGGTCGAGAAGGTCACCGTCAGGTTTTCGTTGGCCAGGTTCACGTCCTGCGCCGGGCCGGCAGTGCTATCGAGCGGGGCTTCGGGCGTCAGGGGCGCAAGGGTGGTGGACGGAATGGCGGGACCCTTTGTGGCGGCGGCGGCGGCAGTGGTGGCGGGCGGGGTTTTGCCGGCGGCCTTTTCATCCGGCTTCTTCGGGCTGAAGAAGAACAGGTACACGAGGAGCAAGGCCGAAATAAGAAACAGGCCGGTTGCTGAATTTCTATCCATTAGTAAAAAAGGTTGCGAAGGGGGCAAAGGTACGGCGGGACGCTGCGCTTAAGGAAGAATGAGGAATGAGGAATGAAGAATTGGGTGGTCGTCCTTCATCCTGAGCGCAGCCAAAGACCTTATCGCGTTTGCCTGCTGAAGCATTACAGCAAACTATTTTTTGGTAATGGGGCTCTCCGCTGCACTCAGGATGAAGGACGACCACCCAATTCCTCATTCCTCATTCCTCATTCCTCATTCCTCCTTAAGCCGCAGGCATCCTACCCCTTGCGGTGCTGAATGGCGGCCCGCACGAAGCGCACGAACAGCGGATGCGGGTTCTCCACGGTGCTTTTCAGCTCGGGATGGAACTGCCCGGCCACGAACCAGGGGTGGGCCGGCAGCTCGATAACTTCGACCAGGCCGGTTTCGGGGTTGGTGCCGGTGGCTTGCAGGCCGGCGGCCTCGAAGCGGGCCAGGTAGTCGTTGTTGAACTCGTAGCGGTGGCGGTGGCGCTCGCTGATGTGGTTGCGGGCGTAGGCTTTGGCGGCCTTGGAGCCGCGGCGCAGGTCGCAGGCGTAGGCCCCGAGGCGCATAGTACCGCCCTTCAGGGTGATGTTTTTCTGCTCCTCCATCATAGCCACCACGGGGTCGGGCGTGAGGGCGTCCATCTCGGTGGAGTTGGCGAGCGGCAGGCCCAGCACGTGGCGGGCGTACTCCACCACGGCCACCTGCATGCCCAGGCAGATGCCGAAGAACGGAATGTTATTCTCCCGCACGTACTGCACGGCGGCAATCTTGCCCTCGAAGCCGCGCTCGCCGAAGCCGGGCGCTACCAGCACGCCGTCGCAGCCGTGCAGCAGGCCAGCAATGTTTTCGGGGGTGATGTTGTCGGACTGAATGCTGCGCACCGTCACCTTGCACTCGTTTTGCGCGCCAGCGTGCACGAAGGCTTCGTTGATGGATTTGTAGGCATCGGGCAGCTCCACGTACTTGCCCACGAGGGCAATGGTCACTTCCTCGGTGGGGTTTTTCAGCTTGCCCAGAAAGTCCTTCCAGGCTTCTAAATCGGGGTATTGCGTCCCGCCGGTCAGCTTCAGGCGCTTGATGACGCGCTCATCGAGCCCCTCCTTGCGCATGAGCAGCGGCACGGAGTAGATGCTGTCGGCATCGAGGCTTTCGATAACGGAGTTGATTTTGACGTTGCAGAACAGCGCGATTTTGCGGCGCATCTCGGCCGGCATGGGGTGCTCGGTGCGGCAAACCAGGATGTCGGGCTGCAGGCCGGCCTCGCGCAGGTCGCGCACCGAGTGCTGGGTGGGCTTGGTTTTGAGCTCGCCGGCGGCCTTCGGGTATGGCACCAGCGTGAGGTGAATAACCAGCGAGTCGGCATCGGGCAATTCCCAGCGGAGCTGGCGCACGGCCTCCACGAAGGGCAGGCTCTCGATGTCGCCGATGCAGCTGCCGATTTCGGTAATTACCACGTCGAACTGGCCGGTCTGGCCCAGCAGCAGCATGCGCCGCTTGATTTCGTCGGTGATGTGGGGCACCACCTGCACGGTTTTACCGAGGAACGCACCTTCGCGCTCGCGCCGGATGACGTGGTCGTAGATGC